>PLIR01000166.1 GCA_003139415.1 Myxococcales bacterium
CGCGGTCGGGCGGGCATCCGTTCGTCTTCGGGTTCGACGTGTGCACCCCGGGCACGTCCGGGCAGGCGTCGTCCACGTCGGCGACGCCGTCGTTGTCGCGGTCGGGCGGGCATCCGTTCTTCGCCGGGTCCGACGAGCGCAACCCGGCTACGTCGGGGCAAGCGTCCTCGTCGTCCGGGATCCCGTCGGCGTCGCGATCGCGCCTCTTGTACGGAGCCGCCCACTCGATCGTCGCGACCAGCCGCGCCGCCGACGACCCGTAGCCGTGCGTGAGACCGCCTCCGCCGCCGAGCCCGACGCGGATGGGCCCCGCCAGAACGTGAGCGCCGAACAGCGCCTCGAGGGGCGTGTTCTGCTTCTCGAAGGGCCCCGCGCTCGTCGTGACCACGGTGCTGCCGTAGATCTCCGGGCCGAGCAGGAGCGCGTCGTTGATGAGGCGCACGCCCGCCGCCGCATCGAACACCATGACGCTGCCCAGCTGGCTCTGCGCGAAGTCCCCTGTCTCGGGCCGGTACTCGAAGCCGACCTTGGCCGCATACGAAAACTCGCCCGCCTTGCCGGCCGCCATCAGCCGTGGCTGCAGGCGCACGGTGCCGTCGCTGGTGAACGACGCCGGTTCTCCCGTAGGCACGAACACCTGCGCGCCGAACGCCAGCGTGAACGGGCTTCCGTACGTGCCGTAGAGGCGCACGTCGGCGCCGAGGCGCAGGTCGCCCGCCGCGAACGACGACGGCGCCGTCAGCGACTGGCCCGAGAAGATGAGCGAGTTGCCGTCCTCGAAGACGGCCAGCGGCATGTCGAAGGCGAGACGGAGCCGGTCGAAGAGCACGAGGCTCGCGCCCGGGTGCACGATGATCTGGTTGGAGACGAAGGGCGTCCGGATCGAGCCGTCGGGGTTCGCGAGCACCAGCGGCTCGTGCGCCCAGTCCGCCACGATGCCGGCGGCGGGCCGCATGAAACCGCGCAGGTCGAGGGAGTCGGCCGCGAACCAGTCGCTCCCTCGCTCGGCCGGATCGAACGCGTCGAGCGCGAAGCCCTTGGCCTGCTGACCGATCGCCAGCCCGGATGCGGTGGTCGCGACGAGCAGGGCCGCGAGCGAGGCGAGCGTCTTCATCGCGTCCGCCGTCCGTCCTTCTTGCGGCCCCGGCCGCGCGTGGTGAGCGCCAGGCCCACGACGGCCGCAAGCACCCCGAACGGCAAGCCGTCGTTCATCGACCCCGAGCCCGGCGCGGTGCTGCAGGAACACCCGGCTCCCTCGAGGAACCCGTCATTGGCCCCGGCCTCGGCCTCGGCGCTCGATCCGGCGCCGCTGGAAGACCCCGCGTCGCTCGCCGCGTCGGACGGCAGCCCGGTGGTGGCATCGCCGCTCAGCGTTGCGTCGGCTCCCTCGCCGCCGTCGCTGCTTGCGCTGCCGCCGCTGCTCGCACCGCCGCCGCTGCTCGCACCGGCCCCGCTGCTCGCGCCTCCGCTGCTTGCACCGGCCCCGCTGCTCGCGCCTCCGCCGCTTGCACCGCCCCCGCTACTTGCACCGCCTCCGCTGCTCGCGCCTCCGCTGCTTGCNNCTCGCGCCTCCGCTGCTTGCGCCTCCGCTGCTCGCGCCGCCTCCGCTGCTTGTCCCGTTCTCGAGGCACACGCCGACGCCACCTCCGACGTTGCTGCAGTGGGCCCCTCCGGGGCACGTGTCGCTCCCGGCGCCGTTCGCGTGGCACCCGAAGATGCACTGCGCGCCTCCGTCGAGCGAGTGATCGCAGACGAGGCCCGCGACGCAGTCGGAGTCGAGGTTGCACGTCCCGGTCGACGTGCCGGATCCGGTGCCCGTGTCGTACAGGCAGATGCCTAGGCTCCCGCCGACGACGCTGCAGTGAAACGCGATCGCGCACGTGTCGACGCCGCCCGCCACGGCGTGGCACCCGACGACGCACTCGGCGCTGGGGCTGATGGCTTGGTCGCACACGAGGCCGGCGGGACATCCAGTGTCGTTCGCGCACGTCTCGACCGTGCTGCCGGAGTCGGTCCCCACGGTGCCGATGCAAAGACCGACGCCCCCGTCGACGACGTTGCACTCCGCGCCCGAGGGGCACGAGGTCTCCGGTCCCGTCTCGCGGCAGCCGACCACGCACGTGGAGCCGCCGCCGTCCGGCGAGGCCGCGCAGACGAGGCCCGGCGCGCACTGCCCGTCCGCCGTGCACGCGCCCGTCGACGTTCCTGCGTCGGCGCTCGCGTTTGGCAGGCAGACGCCGATGGTCGTGCTCGTGATGTCGCAGTGCTCGGCGATGGGACATGTGTCTCCGCCGCCCGGGGGGGGAAGAGCGTGACACCCGACGACGCAGGCCGAGGTGCCGTTGGCGCCCGTGTCGCAGACGAGGCCCTCGCCGCAGTCCGAGTCCGCCGAGCAGGGCGTGGTCGACGCGTCCGAGCCGGGGCCTCCCTGCACGCACGCGCCCTGCTGTGAGCCGCTGGTCGAGCAGAAGTCGCCGGAGAGCGGCGCGCCGCACTCGAGATCGCTCTCGCACGCCCGGCACGTGAGCGAAAGGCCGCAGACCGGCGTTACGCCCGAGCAGTTCACGTTGGACAGGCACGCCGAGGCGCGCTGCTCGAACGCAAAAGAGAGCGCGAAGAAAATGGCCCACGCCGAAGAAAGGACCAAGACGACCCTTCGCCGAGCCGTCACGCACCACGCAAAGCGCAAAAATCTGCCCATCCTCGCCTAGTTGACGGTGATATCACGGTCTTAGGCATCGCAGAATTGCTTGCGCGACCTCCCTCCGCGGAGCGAAGGTTTCCGCGTGGGACCCGATATCCCCATCCACGACGCGGAAGACGAGGTCGAGTGGCCCGAGGATGAACGCTCGCCGCGCCGCCGCCGCGCAGGCTGGTGGATCGTGGCGACGGTCATGGTGGCGGCGTTCGGGTTTTTGAGCTTCGTAGTCGAGCGCCGGTATCGCGTCGTCGAGCTCGGGCTCGGGCGGATCCCGAGGCAAGCGGCCGTCGATCCTCGCCTGGAGTCGTTTGTCCTGGGCGGCGAGCGCGCCCTCGCGAACGGAGAGCTCGACGTCGCGCAGGGAGATTTCGACAAGGCCAGCGTCCTCGCCGAGCGGGACCCGCGCGTCCTCGTCGACGAGGCGCGCGTCGCCGAAGCGAAGGCGGACATCCCATGGCTGAGGGGTCGCTTGCTCCCGGCCGACGCGACTTTGGAGGCCAGGGTCACGCGATCTCAGATGGAGGAGAGTGCGGCGGTCGCGCGGCGTGCGTCGGACGAGGCGATGTCCGTTGCGCCTCAGGATCCCCGAGCGATCCTCTCCAAGCTCGATGCCCTGCGTCTCTCCGGCGACGTCGATGGCGCCCGCGGCTACGTCGTGGCCGTCTTCGCCCGCGCGTCGGAGCCCGAAACAGCCTACAGCTTGGCTGCTCTCGACCTTGCGCAGCCGGGCCAACCGCTGGGCGCCGCCATCGAGCGACTCCGCCTCGCGGCCGCGGGTGAGCTCCGTCCTGGACGAGCGGAGGCGGCGCTCGTCTACGCCCTGGTGAAGGCCGGCGACGTCCCGGGAGCGAGGGTCGAGCTCTCCAAGCTCGACGCCGCCGAGCGCGCGTACCCGCTCTTGTCCGATCTGCATGCGTGGATCGGGGCGGATCGAACCGCGGTCGGGCGGCCGGCAGAGTCCTCCCCGCCGGCTCCGTCGAGCTCGGCGTCGTCGACGCCCACGGTTGCGATGGCCGCGACCCCTCCAGCGGGTGGCGACCCTGCGCGCACGACCCCGGCAAGCGGGAGCGACCCCCTTCAGGCGGCGATGGATGCGGTGCGAAAAGGCGACTTCGACCGCGCCGAGCGCATCTACCAGGCCATCCTCACGAGCCACCCCGGCGACTCGCAGGCGCTCGCCGGCCTCGGCGATGTGCTGCGCATGCGCCACGATCTGGGAGGGGCCATCGACGCATACACGCGCGCGATCAAGAGCAACCCATCCTATGTGCCCGCGGTCGTCGGGCTCGCCGACACGCAGTGGGCGCAAGGCAATCATGCGGACGCCGCGCGAACTTATAAAAGCCTCGTCGATCACTTCCCCGACGGCACGTATCCGGCATATGTAAACCAGCGCGCCGGGGAATAGCGACGAGACCCACTCGGCCAGGGAGTACCGTTCCCGCATGACCGACAAAGCGACCTCGGCGCAATCGAAGCCCACGCTCCGCGATCGAGCCTTCCAGCTCGCCTACGTCTGCGCCTATCGCGGAATGCGCTTGTACTGGGGGATTGCGCATCCGACGACCGAGGGCGCTCTCGTCGCCCTGTGGCACGGCGGCGAGGTGCTGCTCGTGCGAAACTCGTACGTCCCCTATTACAGCCTGCCCGGCGGCTACATCCGCCGCGGCGAGGCGCCGGCCGACGCGGTGATCCGCGAGCTCGGCGAAGAAGTTGGCATCACGGCGAAGGCCGCCGACCTCGCGCTGGCGTTCGATCACACCCACGAGTGGGAGGGCAAGAGCGATCACGTTCGCATCTTCAACCTCGAGGTCCCGGTGCGGCCCGAGGTGAAAGTCGATCACCGCGAGGTGATCGAAGCCGCCTGGTGGGCGCCGGATCGCGCGCTCGCCCTCAACCTCTTTCCCCCCCTGCGCACCGTTCTCTCGGAGCGCATCCGGCCGAAAGGCGCCTGAGTCAGGCCGCAGGCGCGGGGTGATTCAGCGAGCGTGGCGCCAGTAGCCGCCGCCGAAGTGCCAGCGGGCGCCACGTGCGTACCAATGGGCGGGCTGCCACGCATAGCCGACCCGCGGGGCCATCCAGCGGCCGCCGTTCCACGCGTAGCCCCCGTGCGGGCGGTATCCCCAGTATCCGCGTGCCCAGAAGTAATGCGGCGACGGGGCGCGAGGAATCACTTCGGCCCGCAGCGCGGGCGGCGCGACGCCGACCTCGACGCCGTCGTAGGCGGCCGCGTTCCCCGCCGTCCCAAAGAGCAGCGCGCCAGCGAGGAGCGCCGCGAAACCCGCTCGCGTCGCGACCGAGCGCCCGATCGAACCCCATGTCGCCTTCGTTGAAGCATTCATAATGACAAGCCTCCGGTGCGGCGCCGCGGTGTCCGCGTCGCCTGCGTCGGTGTTGAGCATCGCTCGTGCCACGCCCATTGTGGCCATCAACTCCGCGATACATCACACGGAAGGCGCGCCACGGTCGGAAGCGCGGACTTGCGACGGGGCACGCGGTCCCGGCGTCGCGCATGACGGTCCCGCAGCCCTCGCTGGGCGCACGCCGGGCAAAAGGCCCATCGTGGGAGCGGGTAGGTTGCCGTCGTCAGGACGGGGCGCGCATGGCGACGGCGCGGCGCGCCGCAACGAGCTTGTTCTTGACGGCGAGCAGCTGCTGCCGCGCCGCATCCGCCTGGCGCTTCAAGTCGGCCCAGTCTTGCTCGTCGGCCACCGCGGCGAGCGCCTCGGCTTCGTCCACGACGGCGCTCATCTGCGTCTCGAGGCTGCCCAGACCTTCGAGCAGCTCGCCTTCGGGTGCGCCGGCCTGTCGCTTTGCGTCGGCCGCGCCTGCCAGCGTGTTGACCTCGCGCGCCGACTCCCCGAGCGCGGCGAAGCGCTTCATCAAGGCGTCGTACTGCTCCGAGCGCGCCTGCGCGCGCCGGGCAGCGTCGAGCAGCACGTTCAAGCTGTCGACCTGGCGCGTCCGGGCCTCTTCGATCTGGGCGACGAGCTCTCGAAGCTTGTCTTGCACGGTCTCGTTGCGCGCAGTCGACTCCTGGACGATGCGTACTGCCCGCTCCAGCGTCTTGCCGCTGTCGATGCGCGCGCGCTTCGACTCGTCGGCGAGTGAGTCGTATCGACGCAGCTCTTCGTCGAGCGCCGCCGCGGCGAGGACCAGGGAGGATTCTTTCTTCGAGGGGCTTTTCGGCACGACGTTTCCCACGCGCAGCCTACCTCACGGCGCCCTCGGATCAATCGGGGTCGCCGTGCAAGACGAGCACGGCAACGGGCGTCTTGCGGACCACCCGCTCGGCCACGGTCCGCAGGAGCGCGCGGTGCGTCGTGGCCGTGACGACGATGAGCGTCGCTCGCCACTCGGCGGCTTCGTCCAATACGAGCTTCGCCGTCTCCGCGTCGCCGCCGACGCGCGCACGCGCTTCGACGCGCGACGCGGCCCCGGGCGCGATGTTGTCGACGAAGCGCCGCAGCCTCGCGATCGCCTCGCTGGCACCGTCGGCGTCGACCGGCGCGCCGACACCCGCGAGGAACTCCTCGGAGCCTTCTTCATCCTGCACGTGAAAGAGGCAAACGGTGGATCCGTAGACCCGCTGAAGCTCGAGCGCGACGCCCACGGCCCGGTGCCCGTCGGCCCCGTAATCGACCGGGACGAAGATCCTCTCGAAGGGCGCTCGGGCCCGCGAGAGAAGCCGCTGGGTGTCCTCGGGAAGTCCGATGGGGCTGACCTGTTCCATTTGCTCCATGAGCCACTCCTTTCGCGAACGCGACAGGAGAGAGCACGGCAACTCGCGTGCCCAGGTCGGTATTGCGGCAGGCCATCGGCCACCGCGGACCGTTGACTCAGAGTGTGCGGGCGCCGCCGGAGACTGGACGGTGCAGCGCGAGATCCTCGCTCGAGCTCTCTACGGGCGCCGCGATGCCCATGAACGCCACGAACTCCTCGGCCAGGCGCTCATCCATCGCGCGATCGTAGGGTACGGCGGACCAGACCCCGAGCGCCGAGCTGAGCACGTGCCCGATCTCGTGCGTCAGGGTGCGAACGAATCGAGGATTCGGGCCAAGGGCCCCGGACGCATCCGTGGTGAGAGGGTCGTTTCGCACGAAGAGATGATGGATCGAATCCACGTAGAGTCCCCAGTAGCAGCACCCGCTCGGCGCCACGGCATCGAAGCGCGACAGAACGTCGTTCAGGGCCCGAGGGGCCTTGCCGTCGAGCGCGACGTTGGCGGGCAGCACCGAGACTTCGGGCAGGCTCACCGGCACTTCGAGCGGTTGAGGGATGCCCTTGAAACGAAGGAAAGCGCCGTATCGATCGAACGCATCGCGGCAGGTCTCGTCCACCACGGCGAGGGCTCGGTCGCTGGGAGCAGTCTCGAGGGCCAGAGACGGCGTCGCGCGCCACTCGACGATTGGCATCCCGCAATGGGGCAAATGAATGGGTTGCCCGAGCCGCTCACCGGAGCGCGGCAGCGCGTCCCATCGCGTCGAGCTGCGGCCCGACGAGGAATGAGCGACGAGCGCCACGAGAGCGAGCACCGCCGCGCCGACCCACGTAGCTTCACGATGCCGCTCAGTCCGCATGAACCGAGTTTAGGTCGGAAGCGGCTTCAGCCCTAGGGAGTATTTCACAACAAAATCCGGTGGGAAGCTCGAGGGGAGCGGAGGTCGCTCCCCTCGACCAAATCCGGTGGGGAGCTCNNCCCCCCCCCCCCACCACGACCAACTCGTCGTTCTGTCGCCGCTCGCCTTGCACGAGGCCGACGCGTCGGCCACCGTTCTGGTTGGTACCACCATGCCGACCGCCGACTCGAGCGCCCCGCGGGTCTTGCTCGTCGATGACACGCCTTCCAACCTCATCGCTCTTCGGGCGGTGCTCAAGCCCATCGGTGCGGATCTCGTCGAGGCGCGGTCGGGCTCGGAGGCGCTCGACCTCGTCGCTCACAACTGGTTTGCCGCCGTGCTCGTCGACGTGCAGATGCCCGCGATGGATGGGTTCGAGACGGTCACGCGCATCCGCGCGACCGAGCGGGGGCGCGAGGTCCCGATTCTCTTCCTCACCGCCATCCACCACGGCGAGGCCTACGCGCTGCGCGGTTATGGCGTCGGCGCCGCCGACTACATCACCAAGCCGTTCGACGCGGGTGTCCTTCGCGCGCGCGTCAAGGCGTTCGCGGATCTGTACGAGCAACGCGAGGACGTCCACAGCCGCGACGTGGCGCTGCGCACCCGCGAGCGCGACGAGGCCCTGCAGCGGCTCGCGGCCTTCGAGCGGATCGCGACGGCGGCGCTCGAGGAGGGGGACCTCGTGGTGTTCCTGCGAAAGCTCCTCGGCGTGTTCATGGAGGTGGCGGACAGCGCCGACTCGGCGGCGATCTTGCTCCGCGAGGGAGACGTGCTCCGCGTGAAAGCCACCGCGGGTCGCACGACGCGTGTGGAAGGACAGTCGGTCCCGATCGGCGAGGAGTTCCAGGGCGGCATCGCGGACCCGGCGCAACCCATCTCCACCGGCGACGTGCAGCGGGCGGCGGAGGCAAGCACGCGGCCCGCCGGCCAGCCGCGCGGCGAGTTCGGCGTGCCCATGCGGCACGACGGCGAAGTCATTGGCGTCGCGCATATCGGCTCGACGGGCGGGCATCGGTTCTCGGCCGTCGAGAAGCGTCTGCTCGTGGCGATCGCCGAGCGCGCCGCCTGGGCGGTGGCCCAGCGTGTCCGCTTCGGGGCGCTCGAGCGCGCCGCGAAGGAGCGCGCCGCCCTTCTCGAAAGCGAACGCGCCGCCCGCAAGGAGGCCGAGCTCGCAAACCGCGCCAAGGACGAGTTCCCCGCGACCGTTTCCCACGAGCTTCGCACGCCCCTCAACGCGATGCTGGGCTGGGCCCAGATCGCCCTCGGCAAGGCGACCCCCGCGCTCGAGCGCCCCCTGCAAATCATCGCGCGCAACGCCAGGGCTCAGTCGCGGCTCATCGAGGACATGATCGACATCTCGCGGATCGTCAGCGGCCAGCTCCGGCTCGATCTCGTGTCGACGAGCGTCGCCGCGGCGATCGAGGGCGCCGTGGAAGCTCTTCGCCCCGTCGCCGAGGCCAAGGGTGTCTCGCTGACGACGACGGTGGGCGTGGTGGGCAACATCGCGGCCGACGCCGACCGCCTCCAGCAGATGGTCTGGAACCTCCTGTCGAACGCGATCAAGTTCACCTCGAAGGGCGGCAGTGTCGCGCTCGACGCCATGCGCGCCGAGGGTCGCGTCATAGTCCGCGTTTCGGATACGGGGACGGGGATCCCGGCGGACCTCTTGCCGGCCATCTTCGAGCCATTCCGACAGGCCGACGGATCGACCACGCGGCGGCACGGGGGGCTCGGCCTCGGGCTCACGATCGTGCGACAGCTCGTGGAGGGTCACGGCGGCACGGTGCGCGTCGAGAGCGCGGGGGTCGATCGTGGAGCGACGTTCACTCTCGACCTGCCTGCCCCCGCGGTCATTCCGACGCCCGCCGATCGCAAGCCATCCGCCGCGAACCTCCACGGCACCGAGAGCCTCGAGGGGCTCAAGCTCCTGGTCGTCGACGACGACGCCGATTCTCGGCTGCTGCTCGCGGAGATTCTTTCGAGGCGCGGCGCCGTCGTCGCCTGCGCGGCGAGCGCCCGCGAAGCGCTGGTCCGGATCTCCGAGTTTCGCCCCAACGTGCTCCTGTCCGACCTGGGCATGCCCGACGTCGACGGCTACACCTTCATCCGCCAGGTGCGCGAGCTGCTGCCCGAGTGTGGCGGCCGCATCCCCGCGCTCGCCCTCACGGCGTTCGCCCGGGCCGACGACTCCAAGCGCGCGCTCGCCGCCGGCTTCCAGCTGCACCTGCCCAAGCCCGTCGACGCCGATTCGCTGGTCTCGGCGGTGGCCCGGCTGCAGGCGCCTGCGTTCGTCGGATAGGCGGCTCGACTCTGCGCCGCCTGCGGCCCCGGCAGGCGCGGCGTCTTACTCGAAGTTGATTACGACATAGCCGTAAGCGCCGCCGCCGCCCGCGCCGTCGGCATTTTGGACCGTCAGGTTCGTCGCGTTCCCGGGCGCGCTCTGGGTCGTACCGTTGTTCGTTCCGGCGACCCCTCCGGCGTTCGCCAGGGTCCCCAACGTACCCGCGGCCTGCCCGCCGACGCCGCCGTTCGCGGTGACGGTCACGCCGCTCAGAGCAGTCTGCGCGCCGTACAGCACGACCTCGCCACCCGATCCACCGCCTCCTCCTCCCGAGTCATTCTGTCCTCCGGCACCGGCAGTTCCCGTCGAGCCTGGGCTTCCGGCCGCGCCGTTGGAGGTGACCAAGCCCGTCGTGCCCGTGATGGTCCCGGCTGCCGCGATCTCCACGGCGCCCCCTCCGGCGCCGCCAGCACCCCCACCGGGGTAGGCGACCCCGCCGAAGCTCGGTCCGCCCGTTCCCCCCGCGCACCCGCCGGCGAGCTGCGCGCTGTTCATCGTGCCGCCCGCGGCCGAGGAGCTGCCGTCCGCGGCGCCTCCCTTGCCACCGGCGACGGCCTTCCCGCCTCCGCCTGCGCCACCCGTCCCGTTGACTCCGGCCGTCCCAGCCGCGCCGCTGCCGCAGTAGGTGGCGTTGTCGCCGCCTGCTCCTGGCGTAGTGCCGCTCGCGTTGGCGCTGATCGTCCCGTCGATGACCACGTTGCCGTAGACCGCGATGATGACGGGGCTGGTGCCCACCAGCGTGAGCGTACTGCCGCTGGCAATGGTGAGGCTATTGAACACCAGGATGTCGACGTTCGGGCCCCCGGTCTGCGAGACGCCCGAGTGGACGATGGGCGCCGTACCGGTGCACGAGCCCGTCGTGAACGTGTGGCTCGTGGAGCTGTAGGTCGCGTTGCAGTTCGTCGTCGCGCCTGCGGGCGGCGTGTAGCTCGACGGGGTGAAGTGGGCCGGTGTGTAGCCGAAGGGGATCGCGCACACGCCCGCCGAGCATGTCCCGCTGCATGTCGCGCCGCACGAGCCACAGTTGTTGTCGTCGTTCGAGAAGTCCGCGCAGCCTCCGTTGCACGCCGCGTAACCGCTGTTGCACGAGAACGAGCACGAGCCGCCGCTGCATGTGGCCGTGGCGTTGGCCACGCTGGTCGCGCAGGGCGTCGCGGTGCAGCTGCCGCAATAGGTCGCGCTCGTCT
Organism: Myxococcales bacterium; assembly: GCA_003139415.1. GTDB lineage: Bacteria > Myxococcota_A > Polyangia > Polyangiales > Polyangiaceae > Palsa-1150. The sequence goes on from PLIR01000166.1 coordinate 10,852, forward strand.
GCGTGTTCACGCAAGCGCCGTTGCACGCGCTAAGGCCCGTGTTGCAGGTGAACGTACACGCGCTGTTGGCGCAGGCAGCCGAGGCATTGGCGACACTCGTCGTGCATGTGTTGCCGCAAGCAATGCAGTTCTTCGGGTCGCTCGTGAGATCGACGCAGCTGTCGCTGCAGTTCGTCGGCGTCGCGCTGGGACACACGGAGACGCAGGCGTACGTGCCCGCGTCGCCCGCCGCGCAAACCGCCGTGCCGGTGCACGCGTTGGCGCAGCTCCCGCAGTTTGCCGGTGTCGTGAGCTCGACGCACGCGCCGCCGTCGCAGAGGCCATATCCGACGGCGCACGAGAAGGAGCAGACGCCGGAGGTGCACACCGGCTGCGCGTTCGCGACCGACGTGGTGCACGCGTTGCCGCACGAACCGCAGTTCTCGATGCTGTCCGCGCCGTCGCACACTTCGCCCGCCTCGGCCGCGTCGCCCGGCTCGAGGGCGTCGCCTGCCGCGTCGTCTCCGCCCTCGGCGCCACCGTCGGCCACGACGGAGCTTTCCCCGCCCTCGCTGGGAGTGCCGGACTCTCCCGTCGTGGCGTCCGGACGGCCGATGGGGGCGCCGCTGTCGGGCTGCGGCGTAACGCTGGCGTCACATTGTGACGTGGGGCACTCGTTGTAGGCGCTGAGGCCCGTCAACATGGAGCAGCCGCTTGTCGTCCCGATCATCAGGACGATCGCCAAGGAACCGAGGATCGCGCGCACTCAACCTTCGAAGGTACCCGGACGGCGCTCCCACGGCTCATGGATCCGATCAGGAAAGATCGCGTCGTATCGGCTCATTCGACCGCGTGCGTCATTGTCCGCCGCCCGTTGCTTGCCGTTGCAGGCATGGCACCCTGCGATGTCGGATAGTCACGCCCACTGTCGTTTACGAGAGACGATCGCCGGAGGGCTACTAATGACGGGCCAAAAACGGCAGGCGACCGCGCGGCCCCTTCGACCTCGACACCCCGCCGAAACCGACCGAGCCGTAACTTCCGGCTGCATTGTCTGCTTCGCCGCCGCACGACGCTCATGCGCTGACCCGCAAGTTCAGGGCGTCAATGCCGCCTTCCTACAGGCGCACGTACAACGGTCAATCCATCCAGGAGCACGCGGCCATCGTCGCGCGCCGCGGCGACGCCCTGGTGCACCTCGAAGCTTGGCGCGTCCGCCGGGGGACGGTCATCGTCATGGTGAGCGACGACCGCGCCGGTGGCCTGGCCGCGATGAGCGCGGCGATCGCCTCGTGCGGCTTCGACATCCTGGTCGCCGAGGCGTACCAGCGAGCCCGGGAGGACCAGCCCCCCGAGGCCGTCGCGTTCTTCGAGCTACGGCGCCCTTACGACGAGGCCAAGCCGATCGTGGCCGAGGACCTCGGCCCCATCCAGCGGGCGGTCGAGTCGGTCTTCCAGGGGGAGACGGGCGTCGACGGCCTCCTGAAGCGCAACGCCCGCACCGTGCCGCCCGGCCCCCAGGCCGGCCCCGAGATCACGTTCGCGGACGACGAGGACGCCGGGATCCTGCTCGTCGAGGCGCGGGACCGTCCCGGATTGCTCGCAGCCATCACATCGGCTCTGACGGAGAGCGAAGTGCGCATCGTGGATTGCGAGATCGTCACCGTCGGCGGTCGTGTT
>PLIR01000104.1 GCA_003139415.1 Myxococcales bacterium
GGGGGATCCCCCACGTCATGTACTGCGTCGAGAACGCCTTTCCGGTGAGCCAAAGGAGCACGAGGGCGGCGAACGCGGCGCACGCGACTCGCTCGGGACCTCGTTCGCCCGAGCGCTGGTCGCGCTGGCCGTCACGCCAGAAGACCCAAGCGAGGCCCGCGAGCGCGGCGATCGAGAGCGGCTCCGACGCCGCGGCGAGCGCGCCCGCCCCGGGGCCGTGCAGGTTGTACGAACCGAACGCGATCGTCGACGGTAACCGCGTTCCTGTAACGAGGCGCCAGACGGCGAGGAGGAAGCCCAGCGTGGACTCGCAATCGAGGCCCCGCGCGGAGTGGTAGGCGATGACGTCCGCGAGCGCGTGGCCCGAGAAGACGAACATGGGAACGATCCCCGCGGCGAACGCCACCCCGAACCCAGCCGCGAACCGGGAGAGCGGCCGCGAGCTACGCCAGAAGGACGCGTCCGCGGCCATGATCGCGGGCAGCATCAGGGCAGGGACGAACTTGGACGCCGTGGCGAGCCCCGCCCACGCGCCGAAGGCGATCGGTTTGCGCCGGACCGCCGCGTACACGGCGAGCATCAGCCACAGCGCCGTCGTCGCGTCGAGCCGTTGCACGGCGATGGCGCCCTGCGCGAGCAGCAACCCGGAGGCGAGCCAAGCCCGCTTGCGGAGCCCCGCCTCGTCGACGTCCGCCGTGTTCGCGGCGCCGAGCGCAGCAATGACTGCACCCACGAGGAACAGGCCCATGACGGCCCCGAACACCAGGCCGTATTCGGGCGGACTCGTCGTGACGAGACGCGGGGCCAGAATGAACGGGAGAGCGGCCGCCGGGTACTCGAGGAAAACCTCCTCGTACGGCGCGTGCCACCTCCCATCCGCCGGGGGAGGATCGTGGACGAAGCGAGACGGGAGGGCCCCGCGCGCGTCGCTCACGAACGCGGCATCGGTGGGGCGGCCGAGGATCATGCCGGCCACTTCGTAATAAAGCTGGATGTCCGATGCTTGCTTGTAGAGGTACGCGAACGGAGCGCGTACGAAGTCGAGCACGTGCTCGCGCGGGACCGCCGATACGCGGTCGCGGTAAGCGTCCCAGCCGTCGCGGCCGACCCCCTGGTTCAACCACACGCACGCCACGAGGACCGCAAGGGCGATCGGGGCCGACACGCGCGCCACGGCTGCGATCATGCGCGCGCCCGCTTGGCTACAGTAGTGGGCCCGCCCCTGTCAACGGCGGTCCGCCCGCTTTTCCGGCGAGAGACAAGGGGCGCGATTCCGCGGCGCGGCGAGATAAAGTGGCGAGCCCCATGTCCGGAGCCCCTGGCAGAGACGAGGAGGGATCGACGCTCGCGCCGCTTCTCCTCATCGCGCTGCTGGGGATCGGCTACGCGGTGCTGGCCAGGGTCGCGCTGCGCTCGTTCCCCTATTCGGGCGACGAGTACTCCGGCTACCTCCAGGCGGAGCTCTTCGCGCGCGGTCTGCTTCGGGCCCCGGCGCCGCCGCACCCCGAGCTCTTGCGGGTCGACCACGTCGTCATCGATGAGTGGGTCCGGTCGAAGTACCCGCCAGGAGCTTCGGCCCTCCTGGCCCTCGGAGTCCGAGCGGGGTTGCCTTGGCTGGTCACGCCGGTCGAAGGGGTGGTCGCGCTGGCGGCCGTGTGGCGCACGACCCTCGCACACCTCGGCTCGCGGGCGGCGCTCCTGGCCGTCGTCGTGTTGGGAATCGCGCCGCTGTTCGCGTTCCAGGCCGCGAGCTTCTTCGGGCACACGCCCGTGACGATGTGGCTCGCCCTCGCGTTCGCGGCGATGTCTCTCTGGATGCGCACCGGAGCGGCGGGGTGGCCAGTGCTCGGAGGCGCCGCCGTCGGTTGCGCCTTTTTGACCCGTCCGGGCGACGCCGCATGGTTCGCCGTTGCGCTGCTGGCCTTGCGTTCTCCGCGCGTCCTCTGGCTGACGGCCCTCGGAGCAGCCCCCTTCGTAGGGGCCTACCTCGGCTACCAGGCGCTCCAGTTCGGGTCCCCGTTCGCGGACGGCTACCACGCGTACGAGCCCACCTTCCGCGCGATTTACGGGCAGGACACCGGTCACCCGCTGTCGCTTCTCTACCTCGTGAGCCCCAAAGAGCAGGCCAATCACCTGGACGTCATCCGCGCTCTGGCGATGGAGTGGACGGTCCCGGGGACGACCCTCCTGGCGATCGTCGGCGCTTGCGCGATCGGCAAGGACCACCCCGCTCGGCGCATGCGGGACCTGGCCCTTGCCGTTGCCATCGTGCCCCTCGCGATGCTCTTCGTGTCGGTCGCCGACACCGACGACGGAGCAAGGGCACGCTACCTGTCGACGACGCTCATCCCGCTCGCGTTTCTATCGGGCCCGGGGTGGGAGGCGTCCAAGGCGGCGCTGCGATCGCTCGTGGGACCACGGCTCACGAGCGCCACGGCGGTGGCCGCGCTCGTCGGCGCGCCCGTGCAAATGGGCTCGTTTCTCGGACACCGCGTCCCGGAGGTAAAGTTCCGCGATGGCCTCTTCGCCGAAGTGCGCGCCGCCGGCATCGAGCAGGGCGTCGTCGTCATCCGGGCCGAGTGGCCCACCCGTTACGCGCGTAACGGCCCTTTCTTCGATCGCCCCGTCCTCTACCTCTCGGCTCCCCCCAACATGACGGTCGAAGAGGTCGCCGCCCTCTACCCCGGCCGCCCGATCTACGAGGCAAGAGAAGGCTGGCGCTGGAAGGTCGTGCGCCGGGTCTAGAGCTGCGCCTTCTGAAGACATGGGCCTACGTTGGCCACAGCGAGGGCGTGAAGGGCCTCGATGGTTCGCGGCCGCGAAGCGGAAAGAAGGGGTATCCTTGAAAGGATGACCGGAGTTGCCGACGCCGCGATCAGCGAGTGGCGAGGCACCGAGCGCTACGAGGTGCTCGGGTGCCTCGGACGTGGCGGAATNNATGGGCGTCGTCTACGAGGCCTTCGATCGCGAGCGGGGCCAGCACGTCGCCGTCAAGAAGCTGCTCCGCTACGACCCGGCTGGCCTCTATCTCTTCAAGCAAGAGTTTCGGACTCTCGCCGACGTACGCCACACGAACCTCGTTCACCTCTACGAGCTCGTCGTCGATCGGCAGGGCGAAGTCTTCTTCACGATGGAGCTCGTACACGGCTGCGACTTCCGCCAGTACGCGAGACGCACGCAGCAGGAGCCGCAGGTCGTGTCGGCCGGCGGGCTGCGCGCGGCGCAGCGGGCGGATCGCGAGACCGTCCGGCCCGTAGCCCCGAAGCTGTCCGCCTTGTCGATGCCCGCGTGCCCAGCGGACCTCGATCGCCTTCGTCCGGCGCTGCGTCAGCTCGTCGAGGGGATCTACGCGCTGCACTGCGCGGGCAAGCTTCACCGCGACGTAAAGCCGTCGAACGTGATGGTCACGCCGGAGGGGCGCGTCGTGCTCCTCGACTTCGGCGTCGCGACAGAGCTGCGAGGGTCCGCGGGTGAAGCACCCTCGGGCAGCGGCGAGATGGTCGGGACGGCGCGTTACATGGCGCCCGAGCAGGCGGACGACGAGGCGCCCATCCCCGCATCCGACTGGTACAGCGTGGGCGTGATGCTCTACGAGGCGCTCGTCGGGCGCACGCCGTTCGTCGGGTCGACGGTCGACGTGCTCAGCATGAAGAGCGTGATGGACGCGCCCGCGCCTTCGGAGTGCGTATCGGGGGTGCCCGCGGACCTCGAGGCGCTCTGCGTCGCCCTACTGCAGCGCGAGCCGGGCGCTCGCCCCGATGGCGCGGAGATCCTGCGACGGCTCGGCGTCACGCGCAGCTCCGCGCCCCCGACGGCGATGGTCGACCCGGCGACGGCCGCGTTCATCGGCCGTGACGAACACATCGCAGCCCTGCGGGCGGCCTACGCCGCGGCCCGGATCGCGCCCGTGACCGTCCGCGTCGGCGGCGCCTCGGGAATGGGGAAGTCGACCCTCGTCCACCACTTCCTCGACGGGCTCGCGACGGAGGGCGGAGCCATCGTCCTTCGCGGCCGCGCCTACGAGCGCGAGACCGTCCCCTACAAGGCCGTCGACACCGTCATCGACGCCCTGAGCCGGCACCTGATGCGCGCCATCGAGGACGGCGATGCACCGGCGCTGCCGCCGGACACCTGGCTGCTCGCGCGGCTCTTTCCCGTCTTGCAGCGCGTTCCGACGATCGCGGACATGCCTTCGCTGCCGATCGACGATCCGCAGAGCGTCCGGCGTCGGGCCTTCGCCGCCTTGCGGGACGTGCTCGGGCTGCTCGCCGCCCGCCAGCCGGTCGTCCTCTTCGTCGACGACGCGCAGTGGGGCGACGTCGACAGCGCGGCGCTCTTGCTGCAGCTCCTCGCGCCGCCCGGTGCCCCGGGGGTCTTGCTCGTCATGACCTACCGAGACAACGAAGAGGCGGCGAGCGCCTTCCTGTCGGAGCTTCGCGCGCGATGGCCGGCCAAGGCAGACCTGCGCGAGGTGCAGGTGCAGCCCCTCAAGAACGACGACGCCCTCGCGCTCGCGACGACGCTGCTGGGCGCCAAGGACGAGTCGGCGAAGCGAACGGCGCGCGCGGTGGCGCGCGAATCGCACGGCAGCCCCTTCCTCATCGAGGAGCTAGCCCGGACGAACCGGGGGCTCGCGTCCGCCAGCGGGGCGACGCTGGCCGTCCTCACGCTCGACCAGATGGTCGCCGAAAGGCTGTCGCGGCTCTCGGATAGCGCGCGGCGCCTCGTCGAGATCATCGCGGTCGGCGGCCGTCCCCTGCCCCTGTCGGCCGTGGGCGTCGCCGCGGAACACGACGCCGTCAACGAAACCGTGGGCTATCTGAGCGCGCGGCGCTTCGTGCGGACCGGACTGCGCGACGGGCGCGACGTGGTCGAGATGAAGCACGATCGGATCCGCGAGACGGTCGTCGCCCAGCTGGCGCCGAGCGCCCTGCGAGGGCACCACGGTCGCCTCGCGCAGGCCCTGCAGGACTCTCCCGGTGCCGACGCGGAGGCGGTGGCGCTGCACTGGCTTGGCGCGGGGGACACCGAACGCGCCGCGTGCTTCGCCGAGGGGGCCGCGGAGCAAGCCGCCAGCAAGCTTGCGTTCGCCCAAGCTGCGCGCCTCTACGGCCTCGCGCTCGAGAACCTGCCGGCCACGACGCCCGACGACGGACGTCTCCGCGCGCGGCTCGGCGAAGTGCTGCGGCTGGCCGGGCGCAGCCAGGAGGCCGCTCGCGCCTTTCTGGCCGCGTCGGATCGATCGGCGCCCGCACGAAGGCTCGAACTCCAGCGCGCCGCGGCGGAGCAGCTCCTCTTCAGCGGCCGGATCGACGAGGGCAAGGAGATCCTCAACAGCGTCCTCGCCGCCGTCGGAATGAGCGCGCCCACAACCCCCCTCCGCGCGGTGCTCTGGCTCATCGTGTACCGCCTGTGGCTGCGGGTCCTCGGACTGCGGTTCAAGGAGCGGGAGTCGAGCGAGGTCTCGGCAGACGACCGGCTGCGCGTCGACGCGCTGGCCACCGTGGCGCACTGCTTCGCGGTCGTCGACGTGATTCGGGGCGCGTGCATGCAGGCCCGGCATCTCGTCGAGGCCCTGCGCTACGGCGACCGCTTCCAGGTGTCCCGCGCGATGGGCCTCGAGGGCGGGCACCTCGCGGCGGCGGGCGGCCCGGAGACGAAACGCGAGCAGACCCTCTTTCGTACCGCGAAGGCGTTGGCGGCGAAGGAGGGCAGCGCCGAGGCCCGCGCGTTCTTCGCGGCGTCGTTGGGGGTCGGGCTGTTCAATCGCGGGCGGGCGCTCGAGGCGCACCCTCTGCTCGACGAGGCAGCCCGTCACGCCAGCGTCTTCGGCGGCCTCGAGGTCGCGCGCGTGTTCGACGTCTACGCGCTGCACCAGCTCGGTCGTCTCGACGAGGTGGCCGACCGGGTGAACAAGATGTGCGCCATGGCCGAAGACCGCGGCGATCTCTACACGCTCGTCAACATGCGGACGACCTGCGGGATCATGGCGTCGTTGCGAGCGGACGACCCGGACCGCGCCAGGCGCGATGTCGACCTCGCCATGGCCCAGTGGAGCCAATCGGGCTTTCATGTCCAGCACTGGCAGGCGATGGTCTACGGAGGATCCATCGACCTTTACCTCGGCGAGTTCGAGAAGCCCTACCAAGCCTTCGTGGCGACGATGCCGGCGCTGAAGCGGAGCCACCTCCTGCACGCGGGATTCATCCGGATGGAGACCTGGTTTGTCTGGGGCAGGCTTGCGCTCGCCTCGATCCAAGCGAGGCCCGAGGCGCGCGATGTCCGCATCGCGGAGGCGCGCGAGATGGTGCGAAAGCTTCGCCTCGAGGAGGGGCACTGGCCGCAGAACTTCGCGAACCTGCTCTGTGCCATGATCGCGAACGCCAACGGCGAGCACGACGCCGCCGTCGGTGCCCTTCGCACCGCCATCGCGGGCATGGAGAGCGACGGGACGCTCGTCTACGTGGAGGCGTCACGCTATCGCCTGGGCGAGCTGCTCGGCGACGACGAAGAGGGGCGCAGATTGATGCGCGACGCGGTCGAAGCGCTGTCCGCCCAGGGCTTTCGTGAGCCAGAGCGCTTCGTGAAGGCGTCGCTACCGGGCCGGTGGGCGAAAGATCGTAAGCAAGCCCAGTCCGTCTTCCGAGCCTAACGAGAGGCGATCGGGCGACTGCGCGAAGGGTTCGCGAGGGGGGCGCACGAGTGCACGAAGTAGTTGGCGACCGTGCGGCCGCCGCGGGCGATTTCGACGTGGTCGACCAGGCTACACTCACGGTCTTGAAGACCGTCGGGCATGTCGGCCTGGATGTCGCTCGTCAACGTGACGACGGTGGCGTCGGCCGGCGGGTCCTGCCGGTCGAAGAAGGTGAACGCCGTGCGACGCGCGGTGGGGCAGTAGACGGCCGGCGTGTCGTTCGTCTCGAAGAGCAGGCGCCCGCACAGCGAGTAGTGATTGCTCGCCATCACGACGCGGCCGCCCGCGGCGCCGGCTGCGCGGGTCATCGCCGCCGAGACCTGGTCCCAACCGGCAAGCTCGCTGGCGATGTCGGCGCGAGGGTCGTATCGGTCCGCGGGCATGAGGTCGAGAAAGACCGTCGAGTGGACGTGGACGTTCGCTAGGACGAAGAGAACCGCGCTGAGGGCGGCGCCCGTCGTCACGAGGACGCGAGGCCAGCGGGCCCGGTCCCACGCTTCGTCGACCCATCGGCCTGCCGCGATGGCTGCCGGGATGAACGCGACCATCGTCCAGTGCTGCTCGGCGTCTTTCATCGTGACCATCGCCGCGATCAGGGGCAGGAGCACTGGCCAGGTGAACACCGTCACGAAGAGATCCCGATCGTCGACCCGAGCACGCCGCGCCGCGCGCACGAGCCCGACGAGCAGGAGCGGCACGAGCAACGGCGAGTAAGCGAGGAGCTGCCCGACGAGCACCCGGTCGAGCCGCTGAAGCACGCTGGCCCCGGCCGACGACGACGCGGCGACCAGTTGATTGACCGTGTTCTCGCCCGCGACGGGGACCGAGACGCCTGCACGCTCGACCAGGTGCAGCCGCAGCGTGGGCCAGCCTCGGAGGATGTTCCAGACGACGACCGGCATCGCCACGAAGAGCGCCGCGAGCCCGCCGGCATAGAACGACGGACGGCGCAGCCACCGGCGCATGCCGGGCGACGCGACGACGTACGCCAGCGTGGCGGGCACGAGGAGGATCGCCGTGTACTTCGCGAGGAAGGCCGCCCCGATGAGGGCCCCGGCGACGATCGGCCGGTACGCCTCGTCGCGGTCGCGCATCGCGAGCACTGCCAGAAGCGCCCCGACCCAGAGCGGCGCGAGCGGCGCCTCCGGGTTGACGATGAAGCTCGATGCGAGAAACACGGGCAGGCAGCTGACGATGACCAGCCCGATGAACGCGGCGCGGGCGCTGACGAGCCGCTCGGCGAGGCGATGAAAGAGGAGGCCGAAGGCGCCCGACGCGATCACAGGCCCGAGATGGACGGCCAGAGACGACGAGCCGAANNGACCAGCTGTAGTAGTAGGCTTCGCCGTTGCCAAGGGGCAGATGGGCGATGCAGAGGAGCCGCGCGACGGTGCAGGCGCCGACCCACCACAAGGCAAGGACCCGGTACGTCGGGACGGCCCACGGGGGCGCACCCTCGAAGTCGTCGTCCTCGTCGACTTCGATAAGCGGTAGGGAGTCAGCCGTGATGTTGTTCATTGAACGCAGTTCGTAGTGGCCCGGCGGCACACTGTGCCTATGGCGCACAGCGACATGGCTCGTATCACCGGGGGGCTAGGTGCGGTTGGCCGGTGCGAGTTCGCCGTGCGGACAGAGGGAATTGGTGAGCATGATCCGCGATAAGTGCCCTGCGCCGAGCCAGTCCGGCGAGTGCGTCCGAAGCTTTTGCAGGACCCGTACCCCGGAAGACACTTCCACGCGTGAACGCGTGCTTATCCGGAAACGAAACGCGGGCGCAAAAAAATCGACTTCAGTTCCACGTTCCCGTGTACTCGTTCACGCAGCAGTCAGCGGTCGAGTCCTGCACGATCGCTATGACGTCGGCGCCAGACCCCTGGGCGAGGATCTGGAGCTGCACCTGACCGATGAGCCCCAGCGTGAGTTGGTTGCAGATCACGCGTAGATAGCATCCGGTTTCGGGGGTACCCGCGTCGGCCGCGGTGACGGCCGCCGACCCAGGCGGGATGGCGCTGCAGGCCCACGAAGAGCCGCCGCCGTCGCTCGACTCGAGGCTCGCCTTCGAGCCGTCCACCGTGACGGTCCACGTCACGCCAGTGAAGGGGGCGGCGGCGCAGACGGCCGGTTCCGTCGTGGAGGCCGGGCAGTAGACGCTGACGGGGAGCGTCTGCGAGTAGGTGAGGGCCAGCGAGAACGTGCCCGAGGAGGGTGCGGTGCAGGGCGCCGAGCTGCTCGAGCACGCACCCGCGCCACCCGTGAGGGCGACCAGGACGGCGGCGGCACGAGCACTGCAGCACGAAGCGTTCATCGGGTCCCGATACTAAGCGAAGTCGCCGACGATGCCGCCCGGCTGGGTCGGTTCCGGGCCCACGCGGCTTGGGGCGCGATTCCAACAGTGTGGTACAAGCGTCGGCACGCGCTGCCAAAACGAGCGGATCCGCACCCCCCAATGCCTAGCATCTGCAACTACTACGTGACTCTGCGCTGCAATCAGCGCTGCACGTTCTGCAACATCCCGCACACCAACAACGGGTCGCCGTCGCGCGAGCCGCGGATGGAGCAGGTGCGCGCCAACCTGCGGGATCTCAAGCGCCTCGGGGTCATCATCCTCGACGTGACGGGCGGCGAGCCCCTCCTCTATCGCGACATCGTCGAGATGATGACGGTCGCCAAGAAGATGCGCTTCATCACGAGCATCACGACGAACGGGATGCTCTACCCCAAGTACGCCGAGCAGCTCGTCGGCAAGGTCGACGCCCTTCTCTTCTCGATCGACTCGACAGACCCCGACGAGCACGATCGGATCCGCGCGACCAAGTCGTTCGACCTCGCGCTCGAGGCCCTCTCGGTCGCGCGCAAGCTCCGGCAGCCGCTCTACATCTCGCACGTCGTCACGAACGAGTCGTACGACAACGTCGACGACATGGTCCGCTTCGCCAAGGAGCAGGGCGCGATCCTCTACCTCAACCCCTGTTTTTCGTTCTTCGGCAATCCGGGCCTCGATCCTGACAAGGCAGCGGGCCTCGTCAAGTACTTCGGCAAGCCCAGCGTCATCGTCGACCGGGCCCAGCTCGCTCTCATCACCTCCGGCGGCAACCACACCAAAGACCCGGTGTGCCGCGCGGTCTCGTCGACGGTCGTCATCTCGCCCGAGAACGAGCTCTGGCTCCCCTGCTACCACTTCAAGCAAGACGCGCTGCGGATCGAAGACAACCTCTACGACCTCTACAAGCACTCGGAGGTCGTGGCCAACGCCCGCGCGCGCGAGGGGCGCGAGTCGTTCTGCGAGGGCTGCACCGTCTACTGCTACATGCGTAATTCGCTCGCGTGGAAGTACCCGGCCGAGAGCGTGCTGATGGCCGGGCACTACTTGCGAGAGCGCGTGCGGCAGCGGATTCGCAGCGCGATTGCGCCGGTCGAGGTCCCGCCGCGCCCGGTCGTGTCCAAGCCCCGCCGGCAGGCGGCTCCCGTCGCCGCCCCGGCCGTGGTGGTCGAGGCGGATCGCCGGCGGCTTCCGATCGTCAGCGCCTGAAGGCGGCTGCCCCGCCGGTGCCGCGTCACGGCGTCGGGTGCCGCGGACGAAAGGGCTGCAGGATCCATTCGAGTCCCCCCGCGTGAGGGGTTCGCTCGAGGAGCCGCCAGAGTGACGGCATGACGAGCACGGCTGCGAGAAGGCAGCTCGCCTCCCCCACCGCGGCGATGGCGCCAAGCCCCCGGATGGCATTGTTGTGCGAACCGAGGAGCGCCAGGTAGCCGAGCATCGTCGTGAGGCTGCACAGCACGACAGCGCCGCCGCTCGTGCGGAGGACGCGCTCGAGGTCTTTGCCCCCATTCGCGTCGTATCGTTGCGCGACGTTGACTGCATAGTCGACGCCGATCCCGAAGGTTATCGGCAGGGCGGCGAAGTTGAGAAAGTTGAGCTTCACGTCCGCGAAGAAGAGAAAGGCCGCGACCCCACCGCACCCGACGGCGAGCGCGAAGAGGACGCCGGCCAGGTAAGGCCCCCGGCGGACGGCGATGAGGACCGTGAGGAACGTCAAGGCAATCGAGAGCGCGGTGGCCCTTGGGACGTCCCGCACGACCGCGCGGAGCATGTCGGCCAGAATCACAGCATTGCCGGAGCCGCGGACGACCTTGCCCGACGGCAAGCGCGTCTCGCGGAAGGCGTCCGCGTAGCGGATCAGGCTGCGTAGATCGTCGCCAGCGCGCGGATCGGACTCGATGTACACGAGGGCCCCTCGCACCCCGTTCGCGTCGGTGAACCGGTCGGCGATCGAGGCGGGGATATCGGCCTCGGCATAGGGGCGGACGTCTGGCGGCGGCTGTAGCTCCCGGATGCGCTCCCAGTCGGCGTCGCTGACGGCCCCGCGCTCGCGTGCGCGCTCGATGCGCTCGCCGATCGACGACAAGATCGGCACCTTGGTCGCCTGATCGGGCGCCACGAGGTCGGCGAGGCCATGGACGGCGACGAAAGGCTTGTCCCCGTCCGGCGCGGCGCGCCAGCGAGCCCCGAGGACGTCCTTCAGCGCCGCGGCCTCCTCGGACGAGTCCGTCGCGATGACGAGCGCCCCCTGGCTCGAGCCGAGCACTTCGCGCGCGACGTCCCAGCCGTGGTGCAGGTCGGCGGTCTGCGAGCGGTCCGTCTCGGTCTTGCGGAGGTCGTACTCCATGGGGTCCCTCTGCACGAAGCGCAGGGCCGACACCGCGCCGACGATGGCGACCACAGCGCCCAGCGCGACGAAGACCTCCGGTGCGCTTCGCACCAGCCAGGCGAACGGCACGCCGTAGCCCATCTCGTAACGCGCGTACGGTCGCGCGACGACAGCGGGCCCGTCTCGATCGAGCAGGACGAGGAGCGGCGGGACCATCAACGTCTTGACGATCCAGCAGAGGACCATCCCGGCCGCCGCGATGAACCCGAAGTCGCGAAACGCCCGGAAGTCGGTGACGGCGAGCGAGCCGTAAGAGGCCGCGGCGGCGAGGGCGGCGATCGCCGTCGGCTTCCACGTCGCCGTGACTGCCGTGCGAACCGCGGCGGCCGGGGCGAGCCCCAGGCGTCGCTCCTCGAAGTAGCGCGATTGATAGAGGATGCCGACGTTGATCCCGTTGCCCGCCACGATGCTCACCAGGAAGGCGGTGGCCACGTTCAAGTGCCCGATGACGATCTGGGTGAGACCGAACGTCCACGTCAGGCCGACCGCGATCGTCACCGCCATCACGACGAGCGCGCGCAGGCGCAGGAAGTAGAGAACGACCGCGGCGAGAACGAGGACGATTCCCGTCGCGCCGACGCTCAGCAAGTCGTGGGCGATGACCTCGTACTCGCGCAGACCGGTCGGCAGGTCGCCCGAAATCGAGACCGTGACGTCGGCGTACGCAGGCGACGACGCACGGACGCGATCGACGACCGCGCGGACGGAGTCGAGCGCCTGCCTCGCGCGCGCAAGATCGCCGCCTGCGATGGGGGAGCGCGCGATCACCACCAGCGCCTTGCCGTCGCCTCTCTGGTAGTAGCCGTCCGGGAAGCGATCGACGGTGTCGGCCGCCCCCGTGGATCGCGCGCTGTCGCGTATGCGCTTCTCGAGGTCGTGCCACGTGACCGGCGGCGGTGCGTCGTCGTCCAGCTCCGAGCCGGTCTCGCGCGCGACTTCGAAGTCCCAGCGCGCTTCGATGTCGTGGTCGAGGCGCTCGAGCGCGGCGCGATCGAGGAAGAGGCCGAGACGAGGTGCGACGAACGCGCGCACGTCGTGAGGGCCGTCTTCCGCACTCGACACGACGGCAGGCCCGAGGGACAGGAGCGCCGGCACGATCTCGTCGCCCATCCGGCGCAGCGCGTCTCCGCGCGGCCCCTCCAGGACGACGAGCACGGTCTGCGCCGCCGACGCGCGGTGCTCCAGGCGACGCAGCTCCTGGACGCTGGGCGAATCGTCCGGGAGCAGCGCGTCGAAGCGCGTGCGCAAGGTGAGCCTGGACGCGAAAGCCCCGAAGACGACGGTGATGGCGGCGACCAGGGCGATGGCCACCCAGGGCCGCTTGATCTGCCAGTCGACGAGCCGCCCGACGAACCCTCCGGTCACGGCGAGCCTCCGCTGCGGGGCGCGCAGTCGTGCACCCAGTAACGCGCGACGACCAGGCCCGATCGGTCGATGTTGACCGATTGCGCGGGCGCGCAGACGTGAGCCGGCAGGGCCCGCGCGAGGTCGGCCGGGTAGCGGTCGCTATCGACGAAGACGACCGGCGCATCCACGGGCGGGGTTCGACGTCCCATGAAGTCGAACTCGGTGCGGCGATCGCTCGGGCAATAGACGGCCGGCGAGTCCCCGATCGCGAACAGCACGTGGCCGCAAAGGACGTTGTGCGCCGCAGCGACGACCGCACGCGGCCCCTGGGCTGCAGCGTGCGCTCGGACGGCGTCGCTCACGGCGTCCCAGCCGAGCGTCTCGTTGATCGGGTCGACGGCAGGGTCGTAAGACGGCAGCGCTTCGATCAGGACCGGCGACCGCACGTGGATGACGTAAAGCGCGACCATGATCGTGCTGGGAACCATGGCCAACCGGAAGGTGACGCGCGCCACCTTGCGAAGGGCGCCCGAGCTCTCGTCGAGCAGTCCGCCCGCCGCCACCGCGAGGGGCGCGTACGCCATCATCGTCCAGTGCGGCTCCGAGTCGCTCGCTCGCACCATCACCGTGAGCAAGAAAGCGAGGACGGGGAGGCTCGCCGTCGCCAGGAACAGGTATCGCGGATCGCGCCGCGACCGGACCAGCGCAACGCCGAGCACGGCGAGCAGCGCCGGTAGGATGATGGGCTGGAAGTACACGACCTGCGCGATCAGCACCCGCCACACGGCGTGCGCGAACGTCTCCGCGGACGCGCCCGACATGCGCTCCGAGAGGTGAAGGTGCAGCGAGGGCCAATGGCGGGTCGCGTTCCACGCGATCACGGGCGCCGCAATCGCCAGCGCCAAGAGCCCCGCCGCATAGAATGACGGCCTGCGCAGCCAGCGGCGCGTGGCGGGAGACCCCGCGACGAAGAGGAGCGTCACCGGCAGCGCGAGGACCGCCGTGTACTTGGCGAGAAACGCCACCCCGACGACGGCGCCGATTGCGAGCGGCCTCCACGCTTCGTCCTTGTCGCGTAGATCGAGGAGTAGAAGCAAAAACAGGAACCACAGCGGAGCGAGCAGGCCTTCGGGGTTGAGGACGAGCCCCGTGAAGAAGAAGACCGGGATGGCTGCGACGATCGCAACCGCGGTGAAGCCCGCCCGGGGCGAGAAGAGACGCGTGGCCAGGCGATAGACGAGCGCGTCGAAGAGCGCCGAGTAGACGACCGGTCCCAGCCGAACGGCCCCGACGCTGCCTCCGACCCCGGCCAGTAGCCGCGTCGTCCAGGCCACGAGCGGAGGATGATCGTAGTAGCTGAGGGCGGGGAACCGCGCCCACCCGGCGTAGTACGCCTCTGTATCCGACAGTCCTGTCGTGTTCGCGACAATCCACCGGAGCAGGGCGGTCGCGACAATCAGGACAACCGTGCGCATCGCCCAGGTCGACGGAGCGACAAGAGGTGGGGCGACACCGACTCGAAGAGGACGTGCTCGCGGGATTGCCCCGACTGGGCGCTTCGTAGCGACATTCATGGTGGTGCTGGGCCGCGCTCGATCGCCAGGCAGCCGCCCTCACCCGTTCGAGCGGGTGTCAGGCGTCTCCGGCCGTGGCGGGGCCTAGTGCGAGATTCGATGCACCTCTCCCGATCGCGTGTCGCCGGTCTCGGCGTATCGCAACTCGAAAGTTGCTTTGTTGGCGACGCGGGGCTAAGCGGCTAGGACACGCGACGCCGCGAGATGCGAGCGCTTGTGCGGCCGGCGCTGGCTCGGCGCATGCAAACGCGGGGCGTGCAATAGCCCGCCGAGCAGGAGCTCGACGGCGCGGTCCAGCCGCGCTCCGCTGCTTCGCTTCGGGCCGAGGACAACGAGGTAGATGAGGGCCCCAACCATGACGTCGTGGGCCAGATCGAGATCCGTGCCGGACGGCAGCTCGCCGCGCGACACCGCGCGACGCAACAACTGCTTCCACTGCGCGCGCTTCTTCTCCTGGATCTGCCGGGTGCACGCGGCGAGCGGGCCCTTCGACGTGCCGCTCCAGCGAAGCCGCATGATCGTCCTCATCTCGGGGAGCGTGGCGGCGGACTGGAACTCGTGGACGAAGGCGCGGAGGTCGCCGCGCAGGCTCCCGGTGTCCGGCGCCGGCCTGCCGGCTCCGGCGGCGAACGACAAGGCGGCCTGAGCCAGGTCCTCGGGCGCAGGCCAGCGGCGGTAGATGGTCGTCTTGTTGACGTGGGCTCGCTCGGCCACGGCCTCGATCGAGAGACCGTCGACGCCTACGAGTCCGATCTCGGCGAGGGTCGCTCGGAGCACCTTGGCGACGAGCTGGTCACCCCGTACCTGTTTGCGAGCACCCACCATGATGGGATCCTATCTGCTTCTCGGCGCGCCAGGCGGCCGATGCCGCCGGGGCCGGATCGTTCACTTGCACACGGCGGTCTCGCGATAGCCTCGTGCCAGCGCATGCGTACGCCCCGCCTCGTGCCCGCCGTGATGGGTTTCATCGTCCTGGCGAGCTGCTTCGGAGGTCCTCCGGCAGCGCCGGTCTCGGCGACGCTGGGACCCGCCGGGAGCGGCTCAGGTCCCCGCGTCCAGGCCCCCTTCAACGTCGTCTTCGCCGGTCCGCGCGGCACCGTGCGCGACCTGGCGCAGCCCGCCATCACGGTGCTCTTCAACCGCGCGGCGCACGACGCGGAGACGGCTGACACCACGGGCGTCCCGGCCATCCGAGTCCTCGCCGGCGAGGATCGGCCGATCCGGGGCGCGTGGCGATGGGTCGGCAGCCATGGCCTCGTCTTCACGCCGGACGGAGCGCTCGCTGGCTCGACGGCGTTTTCGGTCGTCGTCCCCGCATCGACCCGAGCGCTCGACGGCGCGGCGCTGGCGGCCGACTACCGGTTCGACTTCGCCACCGCTCGGCCCGAGGTCGCGCGCACTTTCCCCGAAGACGGCGCGACCAACCTCCGGCCGACGACTGCGTTCGCGGTCATCTTCAATCAGCCGATGGACCCGAGCCTCGTCGCGGACGCCACGCGCATCGTCGCTCGACCGGACGCCGGCGGCGCCGCGGCCGCGGGCGCGTCGAGGGCGCTCGCGTTCCACGCATCGCATCCTCCGCACGGGCCGGGGGCGGCCCAGACGGTGCTGCTGACGCCGGAGGCGCCCCTGCCGCTCGACACCGCGATCGACGTCGTCCTCGCGAAGGCTTTGCACGGCGACGGCCCGCTGGGAACCACCGAGGCGCGCACATTCTCGTTTCGCACGTACGGGCCCATTCGCCTCGTCGATCTCCGATGCCCTCGAGCGACGGGGCCCCGATGCCAGGCGCACCGCGATCTCACCCTCGTGCTGAGCAGCGCCGTCGATCCCGCGGAGCTCCGCGCGCACCTCAAGGCGCCCGGCTTGCCGCGCAGCAGCCCGCCCCGTGTCCCGGCGCCGAAGGACCCGGGGGCCCATCCCGCGATCGCGCAGCCCTCGACCGAGCTGCGCCTCGGCGTAGACCCCGACTTCGGGAGGCGTTACCACGTGGTCGTCACCGCCGGGCTGCGCGACGTCTTCGGACAGAAGCTCGACCATGATCTCTCGATCGACGTCGACACCGAGGCGCCGTTCATCGCCGCCGGCAAGCCAGTGACGACCTCTGGCCCGACCTCGAGCCCGTCTTCGGGAGAGTCTTCGGACCAGCCATCCGACGACTCGACGACGCCCGAACCGACCCCGCCGAGCCCCAACGACCCGAGGCCGCACCGCGCCAGGCTGGGGTACGACGTCGCCATCGGCCTTCAGGGCCACGTCATCGAGGCGCTCGCGACGCAAGGCGTGAAGTCGCACAAGGTGCCGATCGGAGCGACGAACATCCCGAGCTACGCGATGACGGCGTCTCGCGTGCGCGAAGACGAGGCTCTCGCCTGGCTCGATCGCACAGCACGCGCCGCCGGGGCGCAGCCACCTCCGTGGCGCTGGACTTGGGTGAACCCGGGCGTGCCGGAGAACGTGCGGTCCGTGCGCGACGTCGACCTCGACGCGCTGCTCGGCGGCCCGGGCTCCCGGGGGGCGGCGGTCCTGGCCGTGGCGCTGCCCGGCAACATGACGGAGCCCAAGTCGGAGTTCGTGACCGTCACCGACCTGGCCATCAGCGCGAAGATGAGCCGATACGGGGGCCTCGTGTGGGTGACGAGCCTGTCGAACGGCGCGCCCGTCGACGGCGCGACGGTCTCGATCCGCAAGGCGAACAAGCCGCAGGCGTTCGAGACGACCACCGACGGCTCCGGGCTCGCCGCCATCCCTGGCGATCGCTACGCATCGGTGGACAATCGAGGCAACGTCGACAGCGACGCCTTCATCTTCGTCGGCAAGGGCGGGGACTGGACGTACCAGCGCGTCGAGCGGGCGGCGGCGAGCTACCGCGGATCCGTGGGCATCGACCTCGCCCAGCGCGGCGAGTGGGCCGGGATGCTTTACACGGACCGTGGAGTCTATCGCCCGGGCGAGGCGATCAAGCTGGCGTGCGTCTTTCGCCGCGTCGACGCCGCCGGCATCAAAGCCACCCCCGGCGAGACGGTGCGCGTGTCCGTCACCGACGACAGCGGGGAGACCGTCTTCGATGGCCGCGCCGTGCTCGATGCGTTCGGAGAGGCTGTCCTCGACGTGCCGATCCCGAAGACGGCGCACCTCGGCTCCGCGCGGATCGCCGTTGCCGTGGGCCGCAAGGAAGGCGAATCGTTCGACCACGAGGTGCTCCTCGCCGCCTACAAGGCGAGCGAGTTCAAGGTCGGCGTCGATGGCGACAAGAACGACTACGTCCGCGGCGACGAAGCGCGGTTCGACGTGCACGCCGAGTACCTGTTCGGCGCGCCGATGGCCGGGGCGCCGCTGCACGACTACGCGTCGCGATCGCGCACCGTCTTCGTGCCTCCCCACTCGGAAGGCTTCGTGACGAACGACGAGGCCGGCGCGCTCGACCACCCCGAGACCAACGCCAACGCCGAAGATCTGAGCGTCGAAGACGGCGCGCTCGACGAGGATGGCCGGGCCTCCGCCAAGCTGGACCTGGCCCTCCCCCGCATGGTCGGCCCAGAAGAAGTGACGTTCACGAGCGAGGTCGAGGACCTGTCGCACCAGACCGTGGCGCATCGGGCCGTCGTGCGGGTGCACCCCGGCTCGTTCTATCTTGGGCTCCAGCGTCTCGGGTCGACGTTTCTGGCCGTGGGGGCGCCCGTGCCCGTGGGTGTCGGCGCGTTCGAACCGTCGGGGCAGCGCGCGCTTGGCGTGCAAGCCCAGGTCGAGCTCGTGCTTCGCTCGTGGACGAGCGTCGCGCTCGACGAAGCCGCCGCCGTACCCCAGCGCCGCTCGAGGGTGGTCGACACGGTCGTCGCCTCCTGCAACGTGACGACGACCGCGGCGGCCGCGCGGTGTCCGATCAGCGTGGCGCAGCCGGGCTACTACCTGCTCCGCGTACGCGCCAAGGACCAACGAGGCAACGACGTCGGCGCGAGCACCGCCTTCTACTGCGTGGACGATCGCGCCGCCGCGCCGGCGAGCGCCGTGGCCTGGTCGGATCCGGCCGGCCGAACCCTGCAGCTCGAGACCGACAAGAAGCAATACGAAGTCGGCGACGTCGCGCGCGTGCTCGTGCGCAGCCCTTTCAAGAAGGCCGAAGCCCTGGTGACCGTCGAGCGGGCCGGCGTTCTCTGGAAGCAGGTAGTGACGCTCGAGGGGGCCACGCCCGTCGTAAGAGTGCCGATCGCGCCGGAGTACTTCCCGAATGCCTTCGTCGCCGTGCACCTCGTAAGGGGGCGCGTGCAGGCGCCCCCCGCCGCGGGGGCCGACCTCGGCGCACCCGACTTTCGACTGGGCATCGCACCGCTCGCCGTGAACCCGGAGACCCATCGGCTCGCCGTGCAGGTCGTCACGGATCGGAAGGATTACCGGCCGGGCGACGAAGTCACAGCCGACGTCTCCGTGTTGGACAAAGACGGCCGGGCGCCGAGGGCTGCAGTGACGTTCTACGCAGTGGACGAGGGGGTGCTCATGCTGACGTCGTACCGCACGCCCGATCCCCTGCCGCCGTTCACCACAGACCGCAGCCTCGCCGTCTATGCCGTCGAGAGTCGCGAGGCGCTCGCCCGCATCCTGCCGATGAAGGACGGCGAGCGGATCAAGACGCTCGGCTACGAGTTCCTCGAGTCGCCAACGGGCGACGACAAGGGCGGCAGCGGCGGCGGTGGCGGCGGCGATGTCCGCGCCGACTTCAAGACGACGGCATTCTTCGAGGCCGGCCGGGTCACGTCGCCGGAGGGACGCGCGCGTTATCGCTTCAAGCTGCCGGACAACCTGACGACGTTCCGCTTGATGGCGATCGCCGCGTCCGAGGATCGCTTCGGCAAGGGAGAGTCGACGGTAGTCACGAGCCGGCACCTGATGGCGCGCCCGGCGCTGCCCCGGGTCGTGCGCGTGGGGGACGCGTTCGCGGCGGGGGTCATCGTCTCGTCGAGAGACCTCGCGGCCACCGACGCGACGGTCACGCTGGCGGCCAAGGGGGTGACGGCCACCGGTCCGACGACGCAGCGGGTGCACGTCCCGAGCGGCGGCAGCGTGGAGGTTCGATTCCCGGTGAAGGCGGACGCCCCCGGTAAGGCAACGTTCGATCTGGCAGTGGCCGGAGCAGGAGAACAGGACCGCGTGCGGATCGACCGGGCGGTCACGCTGCCCGTCGAGCTCGAGACGGCCGCAGCGTACGGCGAGACGACGGGCGCGGCCGCCGTGGCGCTGGGCGACCTGCGGGGCCTGCGCCGCGACCAGGGCGGGCTCGAGATTCACCTCGCATCGACCGCGCTCGTCGGTTTGAATACCAGCTTCGAACGCGCGATCGACTACCCGTACGGTTGCACCGAGCAACTGACGAGCCGCGTCCTGCCGCTGCTGCTCTTGCCCGAGATGGCGCACGTCTTCGGCACGCGCATGCCCGCGAAGATCGACGACGTCGTCGACGAAGCGATCGGCGCGCTCTTGACCCACCAGGCCGGATCGGGAGGCTTCGCGTACTGGGAGGATGGCGACGCCGTGCCGTGGCTGTCGGCCTACGCGATGCTGGCGGTCGAGACGGCGGCGAACAAGGGGTTCTTCGTGCCGAAGGGCGCGCGGGACCGGGGCGTCGAGTACCTGCGGCAGGTGCTGGATCAGACGTCGATCGGCGACACCGACGATCGGGAAGGCGTGGGCGCGGCCGACGACGTGGAGGTCGACCCCTCGGACGCGTCCGGCGCGGCGCACGTCAAACCGGCGAAGGCGTACGCGACGCTCGCCTTCGTCGCCGACGTGCTCGCGACGCTCGGCCAGCCCGACCCGGGGTATCTGAACCGGCTCTTCGATGCGCGCGCCCGCCGACCGCTCTTCACGCAGGCCCTGCTGCTGCACGCGATGGCGACCGCGCACATGCCCCCCTCCGAGACCGATGTGCTCGCGAAGGAGCTCGAATCCCGGATTCGCGTCGACGCGGGCTCCGCCTTCGCCGATGCGTCCGAGACGCTCGACGACGAGCTGCTCGACTCGCCATCGCGCACGAGCGCGCTCGTCCTGCGCGCACTGGTCGCGGCGAAGCCGGCCCACCCTCTTGCCTCGCGGCTCGCGCGGGGGTTGCTCGACCACCGCGTCGGCGGCGCGTGGCGTTCGACGCAAGAGAACGTGTGGGCGCTGCTCGCGCTGGACGACTACCGCCGCGCGGCCGAGGCGGCATCGCCCTCGTTCGCGGCACGCGTCTTCCTGGGCGACGCCGTGATCGGCCAGGCATCGTTCTTCAGCGCGTCGACGGTCGACGTTCCCGTCTCGCTCGGCCCCGAACGGCTGGCCGATGGCGGGGGCCGACCGCTGACGTTCGAGGTGAAGGGCCAGGGCCGGCTATTTTACTCGGCAGAACTCACCTACGCGATGGCCACGCTCCCCGACAAGCCGGCCGACGAAGGGCTCTTCGTGCAGAAGCGGGTCCGCGCCCTGCGGCCCGAGGAGCTGGCGGCGGCCAAGGCCATTCTGCCGAGAGGCTCCGAGGCGACCGCACCGGTCGGAAGTCTCGTGCTCGTGGACCTGCTCCTCGAATCGCCCGAACCGCGCGAGCAGGTGGTCGTCGACGATCCGCTCCCGGCCGGCCTCGAGCCTATCGACTTCTCGCTGGACACCTCCGCGGCGGATCTCGAGGTCGCAACGCAGAGTCCCACCGCTGCAGCATCCCCCGAGCTGCGACCCGGGCGCAACTATGGTGCTTTCCGCGAAGCCGCCGGCATGCACCGCGAGCTCCACGACGATCGCGTCCTTACCTTCCTGCCCCACGTCGATCCCGGCCTCTACCACTTCCGCTATCTCGCCCGCGCGACGACGCCCGGCGACTTCGTCGTGCCGCCATCGCGCGCCGCGTGCATGTACGCGCCCGAGGTCCGGGGGCGCACGGCGGCGACGCGCTTCTCCGTCACGCCCGCGCCGCCCAAGTCTCTTCCATCGAGGCCCCGTTCATGAGGGTGGCGACGCTGGCGCGCCGCGCGGTGGTCGTCGCGACAGCGATGGTGGCGTCGCTGGCTGGCGCCGTGGCACTCACGCCCTTGCCGCCCGAGCTTCGGCAACCGGTGACGGCGGGTTCGATCGTCGTGGAGGATCGCGAAGGGCACGTGCTGCGAGAGATCCGCGCCGATGACGGCACGCGCGCCCGTTGGGTCCCCCTCGCGGAGGTCATGCCGTACACGATTCGCGCGCTGCTCGCCGCCGAGGACGGACGGTTCTATGGGCATCCCGGGGTTGATCCGCTTGCCCTGCTGCGCGCCGCCGCGCTCGATCTCTGGAGGCGTCGCGTGGTGTCGGGTGGGTCGACGCTGACGATGCAGCTCGCGAGGATCCTGCGCCCGCATCCGCGCACGCTTCGGGGAAAAGCGGCCGAGATGCTGCTGGCCCTCCGGATCGAGCGCTCACTCACCAAAGACGAGATCCTCGAGCAATATCTGAACCGGGCGAGCTTCGGACCGAACCTCCGCGGGATTGCCGCAACGGGCGAGGCCTACTTCGACAAGGCTCCGCGCAGCTTCTCGGTCGCCGAGTCGGCGCTGCTCGCGGGCCTACCGCGCGGTCCGTCGCTCTACGAAGTGACGCGCCATCCCGATCGGGCGAGGCACCGGCGCGACCGCGTGCTCGATAGCATGGCGGCGCGCGGCTGGGTCGACCCCGACGTCGAGGTGCGCGCCCGATCCGAGCCCATCGACGTGCAGACCAGGACCGCCGCGTTCGGGGCACCGCATTTCGTCCTCGGTCTGGTCTCCGGGGCCCTCGGGAGGCTGCAGCCCAACCTGGGGGCGGCCCTCGCTACGGCTCGACCTGTCGCCCGTATCGTGTCGACCCTCGACGCCGAGCTGCAGCGGAGCGCCGAGGCCCAGGTGGCGGCCACGGTCGACCGACTCCGTGGCCAGAGCGTGAGCGCTGCGAGCGCGATCGTCGTGGACAACGCGACGGGCGACGTGCTCGCGTACGTCGGGTCGCCGGACATCTTCGACGTCCAACACGGCGGTGCGAACGACGGCGTGCGCGCCGAGCGGCAACCGGGCTCCACGCTCAAGCCGTTCCTCTACGAGCTTGCCATGGAAGATCTCGGCTTCAATCCGGCGACGCGTTTGCCGGACGTCGAGCTGCACGTGCCCGTCGAGGGCGGGGCGGACTACACGCCGCACGACTACGACGGCCGGTATCGTGGCCCGGTGCGACTTCGTGAGGCGCTCGGCGGCTCCCTCAACGTGCCCGCAGTCTGGACCGTCGCGCGGCTGGGCGTGGCGCCGCTGCTCGAGCGCCTTCACGACCTCGGGTTCGCGTCCCTCACCCACGACGCGGCCTACTACGGGCCTGCCCTCGCCCTCGGCGACGGGGAGGTGACGCTGTTCGAACTCGCGCGCGCCTATGCGACCCTGGCGCGCGGGGGCATCGATCGGCCGCTGCGCGTCGCTTCGCGGGTCGAAGGGGCGGACCGGTCGGGCACGATGACGCTCGATGTGGACCCGGGACGACGCGTGATGCCGAGGCTCTTCGCGGACCTCGTGACCGACATCCTCGCAGACCACGGGGCACGCGCCGGCTCGTTCGGGGGCGACTCCGTCCTCGACTTCCCGTTCGACGTGGCGGCCAAGACCGGTACGTCGAAGGGTTACCGCGACAACTGGGCGGTTGGCTTCACGCGGGCGGTCACCGTCGCCGTCTGGGCGGGCAACTTCGACGGCCGCCCGATGACGAACGTGAGCGGGATCTCGGGCGCCGGCCCGCTGTTTCACGCCGTGATGGACGCGGCGATGCTCGGGCGGTCTCGTGAGCCGCTGACGGTAGCCTGGACACGGAGCCGGCCAGCCTCGGGGTTGGCTGGCGTCGAGGTCCCGGCCACCAATGACGTCGAGCGAGTCGAGGTGTGCGCGCTCTCTGGGGATCTCGCGGGCCCCGCTTGCCCGCACCGGATCGCGGAGTGGCGCCCCGCCGCAAGCGTCGACGGCGCGCCGGTGTGTGCGATGCATGAGCGGATCCCCATCGATCGCCGCAACGGATTGCGCGCGGGCCCCGGCTGCGCGGCCGGGGCGGTGACCGACGTCGTGTTCGAGCGCTTCCCGCCGGAGCTCCTCGCATGGGCGAGCGCCACCGGCCGACCCATGGCGCCAGGCGATTGGTCGCCCGAGTGTCCGGGGCCACTTTCTTCGGACGACGACAGCGGGCGAGCGGGAGGGCCCGATGGGCCACCGCGAATTGACTTCCCGTTGGCGGGTTCACGCTTCGCGATCGACCCGGATCGCCCTCGGGACGCGCAGCGCCTCGACGTCCACATCGTCGCGCCGCTGCGCGCGCGCGAAGCAACGCTGGTGGTGGATGGCGAGCCGGTGGCCCGCGTCCCCGCTCCCTTCGAGGCCTCGTGGAGACTCGAGGCCGGCGAGCACGAACTCGTCGCAGAGGTGGACGGGGCAAAGAGCGCCGCCGTTCGAGTCACCGTCCGCGAGTGGCGATCGCGGGCGTCACACCAATTGTCTTTGTTCCTCTTTGTTCCCTGAACATGAGGCAGGGCACCGATGGAAATCAATCATCGAACCGTCGAGACCAACGGAATCCGAATGCACTTGGCCGAGGCCGGGGCTGGACCGCTCGTCCTCCTTTGCCACGGTTTTCCCGAGTCCTGGTACTCGTGGCGCCACCAGCTCACGGCACTCGCCCAGGCGGGCTACCACGCGGTGGCCCCCGACATGCGTGGATACGGCCAAACCGACCGGCCCGAGGCCATCGACAAGTACTCGCTCTTGCATCTCGTCGGCGACGTCGTCGATCTCGTCGACGTGCTGGGTGAGTCGACGGCCGTCGTCACGGGACACGACTGGGGAGCTCCCGTGGCGTGGCACGCCGCGCTCCTTCGACCAGATGTGTTTCGCGGGGTGATCGGGCTCAGCGTGCCGTATCGCCCGCGCGGCGCGGTGCGACCGACGACTGTGATGCCGCAGACACCGGACGCTCTATTTTATCAGCTCTACTTTCAGGAGCCGGGGGTGGCCGAGGCGGAGCTCGAGCGCGATCCGCGCGACGCCATGGCGAGGATCCTGGTCGGGGCTGGGGGCGACTCCATGCACGGGGGCGTCGGCTTATCTCCGATGGTGCCGCGGCACGGCGGAGGCTTCGTCGACCGCTCGTCGCCGCA
The DNA here is from genome assembly GCA_003139415.1 of Myxococcales bacterium. Lineage (GTDB taxonomy): Bacteria > Myxococcota_A > Polyangia > Polyangiales > Polyangiaceae > Palsa-1150. The sequence goes on from PLIR01000104.1 coordinate 24,475, forward strand.
GCCTGCGCTGCCGCCGTGGCTCACCGAGGCCGACCTCGCATTTTACGCCGCAGAGTTCGCGCGGACGGGCTTTCGCGGTGGCCTCAACTGGTATCGGAACATCGATCGGAACTGGGAGCTACTCGCGGCATTCAAGGGCGCCAAGGTCACGGTCCCCGCGCTCTTCGTCGCGGGCGATCGCGACCTGGTCACCGCATCCACGCTCGGAACCGTCGTCCCGCATCTGCGCAAGTCGATCATGCTGCCGGGGTGCGGCCACTGGACGCAGCAGGAGCGCCCGGCGGAGGTCAACGCGGCGATGCTCGATTTCCTCAAGACGTTGGGCGACGCGCCCCGCTGAGCCGCGGGTGAGGTTCGGGCCGCCCGCGAGTCCGATCAGCGGGCCGCGCTGATTTCGGCGATGTCGGCCCCGGTCAACTGGATCTGCCGCGAAGCCCAGTTTTCTTCGAGGTGCTCCGGTGAGCTCGTCCCCGCGATCGGGAGCATCGCGGGTGATCGCGCGAGGAGCCACGCGATGGCGATCTGCGCCTCGGTCTTGCCATGACGTTTGGCCACGGCTGCAAGTGCGGGAGCCTCGCGCTTTTGCCCGGGCGGACCGGGTATGGCGAGCGGGAAGAACGGCAGAAACGCCATCTTCTTGGCAGCGCAGAGATCGACGATCTTTTCCTGGTCGGCGACAGCGGCGTGGGGCAGCTGCCCGAGCTTCTGCTCTCCCGCCGCCACGTTGTAAAGGTTCTGCACCCCCACGATCGCGACCTTCTCCAACGCCTGTCGGATCTGGTCGAGGCTCACGTTGCTGAGGGCGAGGTGACGGATCTTGCCCTGCTTCTGGAGCTCGATCATCGCATCGAGCGCCTCGGCGAAGGGTACCCCGTGGTCGAGCCACCGCAGGTGCACGATATCGATGCGCTCGAGGCGAAGACCCTTGAGATCCTCGTCGCAGCCCTGGCGCAGCTCGTCGGGGCGAATGAACGGTGCCCAGCCCTTGTCGGGTGTCCGCTTGCCGCCGAGCTTCGTCGCGATGACGAGGCCCTTCGGGTAAGGGTAGAGCGTTTCGGCGATGAATCGGTTCGAAACGTAGGGCCCGTAGTACCACGACGTGTCGATGAGCTGGATGCCGAGCGCCACGACCCGCTTCAGCACGGTGCGCACGCGCTCCGGATCCTTCGGCTCGCCCCAGACCATCGGTCCGGGGATCTGCATGGCGCCGAAGCCGAGGCGCGGCACTTCGAGGTCACCGATGCGGATCGTGGCCGGGGGATGCGCGAAGCTTTCCATGCATCCAGAGTCGTCGCAGGGCGACGCCGGCGTCAAGGCTCGCCGTCGTGGACCGCGCCCTCTTCACAGATGCCGGCGCGAGCGTTCTCAGGTTGTCGCGCGCTCGAGGCGGCGGGCCACCTCTCCGAGGACACGGCGCACGGGGATCGATCGGGCGCGCAACCCGACGATCAAGGCGTAGAGCGCGTCGGCTGCTTTCTGAACGGCGTCGTCGTCGCTCTCGCGCGAGACCGAGGCGGGCACCGCATCGACATCCGCACGGATGTTCGGCGACGACTCGAGCAACGCGAGAAGCGACTGCGGTTGTTCGCTCGCCTGCACCATGTGCTCGCCGTCGAGCGCCTGGAAGAAGCAGCTCGGTGCGCCCGAGTGGCACGACGGGCTGTTGGGATCGCACGAGTAGATGATGCAGTCCCCATCGCAATCCGCGAGAACTCGGACGACGGGGGTCTCGTGCCCGCTGACGCGGCCCCTCTGCCAGAGCTCACCGCGCGAACGACTCCAGAACGTGGCGCGCCCGGTCTCGAGCGTCTTCCGGACGGCGGCCTCGGTGGCGTAAGCGAACATCCGAATCTGGCCCGTCAGGTGGTCCTGGAGGATCGCGGGCACGAGTCCTTGGGCGTCGAACAGCAGGGGGAGAGACGGCATGGGCGGAACCTTTGCGGAGACTCTACACATCGCTCCGCCATGCGCAGCCGCCACGAGGTTGCGAGAGCAGATGAAACGGGACGCACACAATCGGGAAACAGCCGGCGACCGCTAGCTCGGCTCGCGATTTGGCACCCCGGCCAAACGAGTCGACCGCGCCTCGTCGCCTGCCAGCGTGTGCGGACCAGGTTCGAACGCGAGCGAATTGCCGCCCGCGCCTTTGGCCCGGTAAAGCGCTCGGTCGGCGGACATGATGGCCTCCTGCACGGTACGTGTACTGGTCGTGACCTGGCTGTTCCTGATGCTGATCGTCACGATCGGCAGCCGTGCCTCTGGCGCGTGGGCGATCCGCAAGGCCTCCACGGCAGCCCGCACACGTTCCATCGCCGCGCTCGCCTGGACGCGCCCCTGCTCGGGCAGCAGGACGAGAAACTCGTCGCCCCCGAAGCGATACACCTGGTCGCCGCGCCGAAGGCTCTCGCGCGCCGCACGGGCGATGTGGCGCAGTGCGTCGTCGCCGGCGACGTGGCCATAGGAGTCGTTGAGGAGCTTGAACCTGTCCACATCGCACATCGCGATCGAGACCTTTTGGCCGTAGCGGGATACGTGAGCTTGCAACGTCTCGAGATCCTCATCGAGGCGAAGGCGGTTGGGAATACCGGTAAGGGCATCGACCCGAGCCGCATGGAGAAAGACCCGACTGTCGCGGCGGAGAACGGCGTTCGTGTCGGCTAGCGCGTCATAGTCGCGGCAGATGCGTGACGCCACCATCAGGCGCGCCTCGAGCTCGAGACGCTCGACGGGGTTGTCGAGCCATGCGTCGGCTCCGGCACGGGCGGCGGCGTCGACGTCGCGCGTGGTCGTCCCCACGAGCAGCAGGTACGTGTACTTGCGGCGGCGAAGCGCGCGGACGCGGCGGCACAGCTCGAAGGCATCGGCCGGCCTAAGGCCTCGACCGCAGATAATGACGTCTGCACCCTGCCCTTCGTGCATGTGGAGCGCCTGGGCGACGCTTGAGGCCATGCGGCAAGAGTGACCGAGCCGCTCCACGCGTTCGTGCATGGCCGCCCCAGTCCGCTCTCCGTCGACGACGAGAATATCCAGCCTTTCAGCCGTGGGCGCGCCCGTGGGATCCGGTGCGACTGCCGGAACGATCCCGGAGGACGTGCGACGCCGCCGCTGAATATGGGCCTTCTCAGGAGGCACTCGGTCGTCCCGCGCGCACGCCGCTCGCGGCTTGCCTTCGTGCTTGAAGTCCATCGAGGCCCACCGTACGCAACCGCCGAGCCAATGTTTGCATTCCAGGACTTGCGGGGCGGTCGAGGTGCCGGTCAGCGTGCTCATCTCGTGGAACGGACCGCTCGAGCGATAACGCCTTTGCCGCGGCCGTACCCCCGTCAACCGGGCGCGGAGCTCGTACGGCCTTCGGCGACGTCGCGGTCGAGCGCTTCGGACCGGGTCGTACGGGGCAATAGTGCGCTGCCATGTGCCGCCCAGAGCGCCGTCGCGACCCGAGCTCCGGCAACGACTACGGTGCAGTACAGAAGTCCGGCGAGTACGTCGAGGATCCAGTGGTGGTCGAGATAGACGGCGCCAAAGCACATGACGGCCAGAAATAACGCGCTTGCGACGCGTAGCGGCCAGCCGAAAGCGCCCCATCCGACGACCAGGATGAGCAGCGCGTAAGCGCAGTGCAGACTGGGCATGGCGCCAAAGATGTCGCTCGCCCGTCCGTACATTCCGGCGAAGTAAGACATCGAGAATCTGGCGTCCACGCGGGCCAGCGCCGCGCCTTCGCTGGCGTGGGTCGAGAGATCGACCACGCACCCCCGCGCGTGGAAGTACCAGGGCGGCGCGGCGGGGTAGATGTGATACGTCGCGAACCCGGCCAGGTTGAGTACGAGCCAACACCAGCTGAATCTCAGCATCCTGGGGTAATCGCGGACGAAGAGCACGACCGCCGTGGCCACGATCACGAAGAGAAATGCGCCGTAAGGGATCGCGCACAAGAGGTCGAGCGCGGGAGAGTGGTGGATGAAGAACCAGTCGTGCAAGGTCGCGGGCCGGCCGCCCAGGGTAATCCCGAAGAGCCGCGCCTCGACGGCCCGAAGGTCGCACAGGTGCACGTTGCCAGCCGTCAGGCCCACGTTCTCCACGGTCCGCATCGTGTCGTAGAGGACGGCCACGAGTCCGCAGGGATACACGCCGAGGAAGAGCTTCTTCGACCGCGGACCGATCGTGAAGAGCGCGAGGGCTGCGAGCACCACGGCGACGTGGTCCCAGCGCAGACGGTGCTGCGCGATGGCCAGGGCCGCGAGCCCCAAGTACGGCAAAGGCAAGGCGAGGGCCCACCCCGGCCAGAGCGCACGCACGTGCCTCCATGCGCGCATCACGTCACGTGGCCTCCCAGACGCGCTGGTGGACGGCCCAGTCGAAGACCTCGCGCAGGACGGCGATACCGTTGTAGGCGGTGGCACGGTCGATGGTGAGGGCCGGCTGGATGCGGAAGCTCGGGGCATACGCCATGGTGAGCAATCCGCGCCGGACGCACTCGTCGAAGATCCGTCGCGTGGCCGAGCGGGCGAGCGGCTCTTTGGTCTTGCGATCTCGCACGAGCTCAATGGCCAGCAAGAGGCCGCGCCCGCGCACCTCGCCGACGAAGGGGTACTGGTCCACGAAGGGGCGCAGCGCGTCGAGCATCGCGCGGCCGACGTCGCGCGCGTTTTCGACGAGGTGCTCGTCTTCGATGGCTCGCACGGCCGCCGCTCCGGCCGCCGCCCCGAGAGGGTTACCGCCGTAGCTCGACGACGATCCGCTCGCGACGCTCCACGGCGGCGCGCGCGCGATGTCGTCCCGCGTCAGGAGGCCCGACAAGGGAAAGCCGCCGCCGAAGGCCNNTGCCCATCGTCACGATGTCCGGGGACACTCCGGTGTGGTCGACGCCCCACCAGCTGCCGGTGCGCCCGAAGCCCGTAATCATCTCGTCCGCGATGAAGAGAGCGCCGAGGTCCCGGGCGACGCTCTGCACAGCGGGCAGGAAGTCGTCGGGGGGAATCACGTTGCCCGCGGTCCCCTGCATGGGCTCGATAACGACCGCTGCGATGCCGCCCGCGCTCGCCATCTTCAGGTGCTTGCGGCCCACCTCGACGCAACCGAGACCGCATGACGGGTAGCTCGAGCCGATGGGGCACCGGTAGCAGTCGGCGTACGGCACGAGATGCGTGCCGGGCACCATCGGACCGAGTCCGTGCTTGTAGGTAGACCCCATGAGGCTGAGCGCGCCCATGGTTTTGCCGTGAAAGCCGCCCCAGAACGAGACGAGCTCCGACTTCTTGGTGTGACTCTTGGCGAGGCGCAAGGCGCTCTCCACGGCCTCGGCGCCTCCTGAATAGAGCTGCAGCCGGTGGAGACCCGGCGCCGGGGCGTGCCGCGCGACGCGCTCCACGAGATCGACCCGTGCCTCGCTCGTGAAGCTGCCCACGTGAGCGCGCGCGACCTGCTTCTGGATGGCGTCGACCACACGGGGGTGGGCGTGCCCGAGGGCGTTGACGCCGATCCCCCCGATGAAGTCGAGCATCGTGTTGCCGTCGACATCGGTCACCGCGCTGCCGACGGCGCGATCGACGGCGATACCCGCCATGAGCGCGTAGCCCTGCAAGCCCGGCGCGATGTGGGCGTCTTCCCGGGCGCGCAAGGCGCGGCTCTTGGGCCCCGGTACCGCCGTCCTCAGGTGGACCTTCTGGTCCGGCGGGTGGGACGGTGCGCTCACGATGTGGGGGGCCTTCATCGAAAAGAGCCATTCACGGCACCCGGTTCTCCGGACAGGGCGTCGGCTCGGGCGGATCGCCCGACAGGATTGAGCGGGTGCGCGGCGATGGCGACGGCGCGCAGACGCCGGAAGGCCGATGCATTGCCCACGATGGCGACCAGTCCGAGGCACGCGGTGATCGGAGCCATCCTCAGCCAGTCGGGCAGGTGCCACCGGTCGCACGCGAGGCCCGCCAGCGGGACGAACATCGCGCCAACGACGAAGCCCACGGCCCGCTCTTGCCGGCGCAGCGCCCCGCGCGGGACAACCACGCCAAGGGACTCGGCCTTGGCGGTCGAGTAGCTGACCATCATGGCCCCCGCGATGGCCGCCAGGCCCAGCACGAGGACAGGCGTGTCGAGCCTGGCGAAGTACGCCGCGCCGCCCAAGAAGAAGAGTTCGCCATAGCGGTCCACCGCGGCGTCTAGGACTTCACCGGATTCGCTCGCCGTGCCCGACTCGCGGGCCACGAGGCCGTCGATGGCGTCGCACGCGGACGACACCGAAGTCAGCACGGCGCCCACGCCGAAGTGGCCTGCCGCCACAGCGATCCCGGCAAGCGCGGCCAGCCCGAGGGAAGCCCACGACACGCCGTTGGCCGAAATCCCCAGCAGCACGCAACCGCGAGCGACGGGCCGAAGTGCCCAGTAGCCCATCTCCATGGCCCCCTTGCCGAGCAGCGGCGACCCCCCCGCCCGCTCGACGCGAGGGTGGTGAGCGGGCCCCGCGAGCAAGACGCGCCCCCCGTAGAAGACCCCGACGACCAGGGCCAAGGCGACGAGCCCCGCCGAACACGCGAGGTCGATCACCAGCGCCCTCCCGTGAGCTCACGCTCGCGTGAGCCGTCGAGCGCCGAGGCGTAGGCGCTCGTGATGAGATCGACGCACCTCAGGCTCGACTCTGTCTCCCGGCTGACCCAATCGCCGGCGTCGATGGCCCGGGCAAAGTGATCGAACATCGAACGAAACCACCCCACGTGACTCGCGTCCTTCCAGTTGGACGAGACGCGCTCGTGGTTGGTGGCCCACACGCCGTGGCCGCCGTCTCCTGCTCCTGCGTCGCCCGTCATCCGAGAGACTTCGACGTCGTCGTCTTCGACCCGCACCGCGCCGCGCTCGCCGTGGATCGTGTAGATGACTTTGCGCACCCCAGCGGTCCACGACAGGTGCGCCGACGCGGTCCCTTCCGGGAAGGTCATCGAGCACGACAGGTTGTCCTCGGTGTCGAACGGGCCGAGCGTCGACATCTTGGCCGTGATGCTCGTCGGGTACGCCCCAAGCCAGTCGAACGCGAGATAGAAGGTGTGGCTTCCGTGGTCCATCGCGATGCCGCCACCCGAGAAGCGCCTCTCGCGCCGCCAGTCCTTGCGCCAGTCGTCGACGCCCTTGGCGTGCGTGTTGCGAAACGTCTGCAACGTGACCATGCGCACCCGACCGATGTCCTTCGCGTCCAGCACCTGACGGACGGCCTTCACCACGGGGGCGTGCTTGTAGTTGTGGCAGGGAAAGAGCACTCGGCCCTGCTCGCGGGCCATGCGGACCATCGCGCGCGCGTCGGCCGTCGTGGTCGCGAGCGGCTTCTCGCAGAGGACGTGAAGGCCGCGCGACAGGGCGTCGAGGGCGATGCGAGCGTGGTCGCAGGGTGGCGTCGAGACGTCGACGAAGTCGATATTGCCGCGCTCTGCGTCGAGCATCTCGAGGTGGCTCTCGTAGACGTGCACCCCAGGCAGGGCGACCCGCGCCTTCGCGCGCCGCGCGGCACACCTCTCGGCAACGGCGACGATCCGGAAGCACTCCGGGCCGGCCAGCGCATAGGCCGGAACGTGGCCTTGCTCCGAGATGAAGCCGTACCCGGCGATCGCTCCACGAAGCGCGCCGGACGAGGCGCGCTTCCCAGGCTCACGCGTGGAGAGAGTTTCAAGCGGCATAGTATTCGGTCCCGAGGTGCGAGATGACTTCCTCGCCAGCCATCCACCGCAGGGTGTTCTTCAACTTCGTCAGCTGAACGAAGAGATCGTGCTCGGGGTAGAGGCCGGGCGCGCTCATAGGACTCTTGAAGTAAAAGCTGAGCCACTCCTGCGTACCCTGGAAGTTCGCCCGGGCTGCGAGATCCATGAAGAGCGCGAGGTCCAGCACCACGGGCGCCGCGAGGATCGAGTCGCGGCAGAGAAAATCGACCTTGAGCTGCATCGGGTAGCCGAGCCACCCGAAGAGATCGATGTTGTCCCAGCTTTCCTTCGCGTCCCCCCGCGGGGGGTAATAGTCGATACGTACCTTGTGGACGAAATCGCCGTAGAGCTCCGCGTTGGTGCCGGGGTGCAGGATGTGCTCGAGGACGCCGAGCTTCGAGACCTCCTTGGTCTTGAAGCTATCCGGATCGTCGAGCACCTCTCCGTCGCGATTGCCCAGGATGTTGGTGCTGTACCAACCCCGCAACCCCAGCATGCGCGCCTTCAGGCCGGGCGCGAGGATCGTCTTCATGAGAGTCTGGCCCGTCTTGAAATCTTTGCCAGCGATGGGCGTGTGGCACTCGCGCGCCAGGGCCCAGGCCGCGGGGAAGTCGACGCAGAGGTTGGGGGCCCCGTTGGCGAAGGGAACGCGCTCCTTCATGCAGGCCCACGCGTAGATCTGCGCGTTCGAGATGGTTGGATCATCTTTGCGCAGCCCGTCTTCGAACGAGGCAATGGACTCGTGCACGCCGCTCGCGGTGATGTAGCGCTCGGTCGATCCGCACCAGACGGCCACGAGCCTCTCGCATCCGCGGTCGCGCTTGAAGGTGCGGATGTCGCTGCGCACTTGCTCAACCATGTCGGCTTTGGTGGCTGCGGTCTTCGTGTGCGTGCCGTGCAACCGTCGGACGTAGCCGGGATAAAAGACGCCCTTCATGGGCCGGATGGCCTGCATCTCGCCGCGCACCGCGTCGAGGTGTTGGGCCTCGAGCACTTTCGCGTGAGCGGCGGCCTCATAGACATCGTCCGGAAAGATGTCCCAGCCCCCGAACTCGAGCTCGTCGAGACCTGCCAGGGGGACGACCTCGGAAATCTTGGGCGACCGCTTTTCGGTGCGCTTACCGAGGCGGACAGTGCCCATCTGGGTGAGCGACCCGACGGGTTGGCCCTTTCCCTGTCGGGCCAACAGCACGCCCGCAATGGTCGTCGTCGCGACCGCACCAAGGCCGGGCAAGAGCACCCCGAGCTTGCCGTGCGGGCCCCGTAACGTCGAAGGGTGCTTCATCGGGTCGCCGTCCGGAGGGAAAGCACGTTGCGCACCCGCCACGTCTTCGTGCCAGAAACGCCGCCCGGCGCGGCGTTACGCGCGACGAAAGCGATGGATGAGCGGAGCGTCGACCGCGAGCCCACTTGAACCGCACCGCGTGACCATCCCCGTGGCGCACCTGTTCGGAGTGGGGCGTTTCTACGTTGGCGATGGGGCGCCGCGCCCGCTGTCCGTCGTCAGTGAGCGGCGAGATGCAGCGGCGGCTCGGCGAGGTCGCTGGGACCGTGCCCATCCTGCCGGAGTTGCTCGACGTGGGCCGGCGGAGCTCGCCCCTCACGCCCGTCGTCGACGCGGAACGCGCGAGCTACAGCGTCCGGCAGAGGACGGACCGACTCGTCCGCGTAGCAATGAAGGTACGCGAGGTCGGCGCGCGAGCGGGCGGTGCGGGCGCCGAGCTGATGGCTCCACGCGTCGGCGTAGAACGTGGGCCTGCTCGGATCGAGGGCGAAGGCCTGGTCGCGGGAGAACGTGACGACGTGTTCGTCGTCGCCGTCGACGATCGCGCGGTCGACGCGCAGCGATCCGTCTTCGCTCGTGTCGTAAACGATGGCGACGCCTTCGACGTCGCCCGCGCCGTAGAGCACGCGCTGCAGGCCCGGCGCGACGAACAGCGCCCGCGAATACACGAGGTCGACCGCGAGCGCGGGAACGACGGTCCAGGTAAGCCAGTTATTGCCCCAAGGACGCTCTTCCGAGAAAAACGCGAAGTAGCCCACGGCCACCTTGCCGTCGCCGAGCTTGATCTTGCGGTAGTAGAGGACGTCACTGAGCGTGCCGGCGCTTTGCACGGTCGAGCCGATGCACACGGGCTGCTTCTCGATGGCAGCCTCGAGGCTCGTCCGCGGACCGCGCGGCCCCGGTGCTGGCGGAAGCGTGGCCAGGTGTCGACCGTCAAAACTCGCAACGGCGAGAGGGGCTGCTGCAGCGAATAACCAGAGGCGCATCTTGCGGGCCCGAGGTTATCGGGACAGCAGGCTTCGCTTCGAGCACAGCCACGAAGATGAGTGCGCCAGCGTAGTCGCATCTCCGACACGCTCGAGGACACGCTCGAGCGGAGCCCCAGCGGGGCTCTACCCAGTCTAAAAGGACAGGCCGTCTTCGATGTAGAGCCCGAATGGAAACCCGGCATTCTCCGCAACCGCGTCGGGCGAATATGCGAAGTCCACCCGGAACATCGCCGCCTGTCCCCAGAGGAGATACGCGCCAACGCCAGTTCCCCACTTGAGCCCGAGCCCGCTGCCGTCGAGGGGTGATCGAAACGTGTAATCGCTCCAGACGCGCCCCGTATCGAAGAACAGGTCGTTGCCGATCTGGAACGGCTGACCGAACACACGAAACCGGAGAAGGAGCGCGCGAAGTTCGACGTTCGCCACCGCCTTGATCTGACCGAGGTACCGGCCGAACGGCACGCCCCGGACCGACGCCGACCCACCGATCATGTAGTCGGGGTTGAAGACGCCGCCCGTGAAGAGCTCGAAGAACGGGACGTGCACGAACTTGAGGTCGGCGAGCGCCTGGGTCGCCAGCACGAAGGGACCGCCGAGCGGCGTGTACTTCGCGATCGAAAGCTCCCCTTCGCCGTACGTGATCTGCGCGCTGAGCGGGAATCCTTGCGAGAAGCGAACGCCCAGCTGATTGAACC
>PLIR01000435.1 GCA_003139415.1 Myxococcales bacterium
GCAAGTCGACGCTGGCGGATCGGATCCTCGAGGTTACCGGTGCGCTCACCGAGCGCGAGATGCGCTCGCAGTTCCTCGACAAGATGGACATCGAGCGGGAACGCGGCATCACGATCAAGGCGCAGACGGTGCGCCTGCCCTTCGTCGCCGCCGACGGCAACACCTACCAGCTGAACCTCATCGACACGCCCGGGCACGTCGACTTCAACTACGAGGTCTCGCGCAGCCTGGCCGCGTGCGAGGGGGCCGTCCTGGTCGTCGACTCGACGCAGGGCGTGGAGGCGCAGACGCTGGCCAACGTGTACCTCGCCATCGACCAGGGCCTCGAGATCCTGCCGGTCTTGAACAAGATCGACCTGCCGAGCTCCGACGTCGAGGGCACCAAGACGCAGGTCGAGCAGGTCGTCGGTCTCGATTGCTCCGAGGCCATCGCGGCCAGCGGCAAGACGGGCGTGGGCGTGCGCGAAATCCTGGAGCAGATCGTGCGGAAGGTGCCGTCGCCGCGCGGCCGGAGCGAGGGGCCGCTGCGCGCGCTCGTGTTCGACTCCTGGTACGACACGTACCGAGGCGCAGTCGCGATGGTGCGCGTCGTCGACGGCTTGCTGAAAAAGGGCGACAAGATCCGCTTCCTGGCCACGGCGACCGACTACGAGGTCATCGAGCTCGGCATGTTCATGCCGTTCGCCGCGGCGATCGAGGCCCTCGGCGCCGGCGAGGTCGGCTTCATCGCGGGCAACATCAAGAGCGTGCACGACGTGAAGCTCGGCGACACGGTCACGCACGCCGTCAGCGCGCCGGGCCGTGGCCCTCACCACCTCGGCCCCGCGACGGAGCGCCTGCCCGGCTTCAAAGAAGTGAAGCCGATGGTCTTTGCCGGCGTCTATCCGACGGACAGCGCCGAGTACCCGCAGCTTCGCGACGCGATGGAAAAGCTCCACATGAACGACGCCGCGTTCTCGTTCGAGCCGGATACGAGCGAGGCGCTGGGCTTCGGTTTTCGGTGCGGCTTTCTCGGCCTGCTGCACATGGAGATCATCCAGGAGCGCCTCGAGCGCGAGTTCCAGCTCGATCTCATCACGACGGCGCCGAGCGTCGTCTACAACGTGCACCTGACGAACGGCGAGCAGCTCCGGGTCGAGAACCCGGCCAAGCTGCCGCCCCCGCAGCAGATCGAGAGCGCCGAAGAGCCGATCGTCACGCTGACCGTCCACGTGCCCGCGGAGTACGTCGGCGCCGTACTCGCGCTCTGCCAGGAGCGACGCGGCGTGCAGAAGGGCATCCAGTACGCAGCGGCCGACCGGGTGATCGTGACGTACGAGGTGCCCTTCGCCGAGGTGCTCTTCGACTTCCACGACAAGCTGAAGAGCATCACGCGCGGGTATGCGTCGATGGACTACGAGCTCCTCGGCTACCACGCGGATAGCCTGGTCAAGGTCGACATCCTCGTGAACGGCGAGCCGCTCGACGCGCTCTCCATCATCGTGCATAAGGACAAGTCGGTCCCGCGCGGCCGCGCCCTCGCCGAGAAGCTCAAGGAGTTCGTCCCGCGCCAGCAGTACGACGTGGCCATCCAGGCGGCCATCGGGGGCAAGATCATCGCCCGCGAGACCGTCAAAGCCCTGCGCAAGGACGTCACGGCCAAGTGTTACGGTGGCGACATCTCGCGCAAGCGAAAGCTTCTCGAGAAGCAGAAGGAGGGCAAGAAGCGCATGAAGCAAGTGGGGACGGTCGAGATCCCACAGAAGGCGTTTCTTGCGATCCTCAAGGTGGAGTGAAGAAGGCGGTCGGCGGTCGTAAGGTGGCTGGATACCTTACAGGCCTCCCCTTGGGAGGGGCCTTCGTGCGCTCCAAGGCGCTCGTTCCGCTTGATGTCGCCGGTCCGTCGAAACTACGCTCCCCGTTCGAGGAGAAACCGATGCGGATCTCGATGGTCGCCTTGTTGTCCACGATGGCACTCGCAGTGGCGGGCTGCGGCGGGAGCCTCCCAGCGCCGAACGACGAGTTCGCGGCCGCGACGTCGGACGTCGGCGCCGCAAACGCCGGCGGCGCGCCGAGCGTGCCCGATGCCAAGCTCCACTTGCAGCTGTCGGAAGAGGATCTTCAAAAGTCGAAGGCCCTCATCAATCAGGACAACGCACGCGCCGCGAGCCTCATCGGCGTGGCACGGGTCGAAGCGCAGCTTGCGCTGAAGCTGGCGAAGGCCGCCCAGGCCGCCGACCAGCTCCGTCAGGCGCAGGCCGAGCTGCAGAAGACGAAGGGCAACTAGGGCCATGCGAGGGAGGAATGCCATGAACTCGAAGCTCGTCGCTATCGTTCCCACCATCGTCGTCGCCCTCGGCGCCTGCGGCGGAGAGCACATCCCGCCCCCCGCCCTCGTGTCGGCGCGAGCCGAATACGCGCAGGCCAAGAGCGGGATCGCCCTGCAGCTCGATCCGACCGACGTCCACGAGGCGGATCTGGCGCTGCAGAAGGCGACCGCCGCCTGGAACGAGAACCCGGACGACCCGAACACGATCGATCTCTGCGTCGTCGCCCAGCGCAAAGCGCAGATCGCCGAGGCCGAAGCCGCCGCCATCAAGGCGCAGCAGGACACCGACGCGACGAAGCGCGAGCTGCAGAACGTCGTCGCCTCGCAGCTGCAAGCCGCTCGTGGCCAGCTCGATCAGACGAAGCAGGCGCTCAACCAGACCAAGCAAGTGCTGAGTACGACGCAGGACCAGCTCCAGTCGGAGAAGGCGACCACGGCCGAACAGCAGAAGAAGCTCGCCGACATGGAGGCGAAGCTCAAGGACGCCCGCGACACGATCGCCAAGATCGCGGCCGTGAAAGACGACGACCGGGGGATGGTCATCACGCTCTCTGGCGAGGTGCTCTTTCGCACGGGCGAGTGGAACCTCAAGGCCGGCGCCATGGCGAAGCTCGACCAGATCGCCGAGGCCCTGCGCGGCAAAGAGCAGCCCATCGTCGTCTACGGCTTCACCGACAACGTCGGGACCCGCGAGAACAACATGGACCTCTCGCAGAAGCGGGCGTCGTCCGTCCGCGACTACCTCGTGCAGCGCGGGATCCCGCAGGATCTCATCACGGCACAAGGCAAGGGCCCGGACGAGCCGGTGTCGGACAACAACTCGGTCGAGGGCCGCGCGGCGAACCGCCGTGTGGAGCTCATCGTCTCGCCGAAGAAGTCCTGACGCCATGCCGGATGCCGCGGCCGCACGTCGCGCGTGGGCCGACCAGGCGAACCGGGGTTCGAAGGACGGCGCGCGCCTGTCGTACGAGGGCGCGCACGCGTTCGGCGCCGACACCGTCCACCGGTGGCGGCTCGGCAACGGGTTGACGGTGCTCATTCTGGTCGACGCCAGCGCGCCGGTCGTCGCCTACTACACCTGGTTCAACGTGGGCTCGCGGCACGAGCGACCCGGCAAGACGGGGCTCGCGCACCTCTTCGAGCACCTGATGTTCGGAGAGACCGAGCACCTTCGCGCGGGCGTCTTCGATCGCAAGCTCGAGGAGAGCGGCGCCGAGACCAACGCAGCGACATGGGTCGACTGGACGTACTACCACGAGCTTCTGCCCGCGGATCGCGTGCGGCTCGCCGTGAAGCTCGAGGCCGAGCGGATGCAGCACCTGGTCCTTCGCGAGCCGCAGGTGGCGAGCGAGAAGGAGGTCGTGGCCAACGAGCGGCGCTACCGCGTCGAGGACGACGTCGAAGGCGTCGCGAACGAGCTGCTCTACAAGACTGCCTTCGAACGCCACCCTTACGGCTGGCCGACCATCGGGTGGATGTCGGACATCCAGGGATTCACCCCCGAGGACTGCGCCGCGTTCTACCGGACGTACTACGCCCCGAACAACGCCACGGTCGTCGTCGTCGGCGACGTGCGCGAGCGCAGCCTGCTTTTGTCGATCCGCGACGCGTACGGCGCCATCCCGAGCGCGCCGATCCCGCCCGAGGACGTCGTCCCCGAGCCGCCGCAAGCGGGCGAGCGACGCCTCGAGGTCAAAAGGCCCGCGGCCAGCGAGAAGCTGCTCGTCGCCTTCAAGGGGCCGGCGCTGGGCGACGCGGACCACGCCACGTTGAGCGTCCTCAGCGAGGTGCTCTTCGGCGGACGGGCGGCACGCCTGTACCGTTCGCTCGTCGTCGACCGCGAGCTCGCGCTCGACTTGCGGGGCTGGGTGTCGACCTTCCGCGATCCGGGCCTCTTCGAGTGCTGGGCGACCGCACGCGGCGCCCACACGGCCGACGAGCTGCGGCCCGTCATGGATGAAGCCTTCGCCCGCGCGCGCGACGAGGTCGTGGGCGACGACGAGCTGGCTCGGGCCAAGGCGCGCCTCGAGCTCGGATCGCTGCAGCAGCTCGAGACGATCAGCGGCAAGGCGGAGCAGATCGGCTTCTTCGAGACCGTCCTCGGCGACCCGGCGCACGCCTTCCGGCGCGTCGATGCGTTCCGGCGCACCACCGCGGGCGATCTCCGCCGTGTGGCGCGCCGTTACCTCGTCGACGCCGAACGCACGGTCCTGCGCGTCATCCCGGAAGGCGGCGAGAAGCCCGCCGAGACCGCGGCGTGACCGCGCCGCGCACGCCCACCAAGGCCCGCCACCTCCCCACCGCCCGGTTCGAGCTCGCGGGGGGCGGGGTCGCCTTGCTCGAGCCGTCGCACGCCGTTCCGCTCGTGTCGATCGTCGTGGCTCTCCGGAGCGGCTCGGCGGCCGACCCGGCGGAGAAGACGGGGCTCGCGCGCATCGCGATGCGCATGCTGCGCCGCGGTTGCGACGGCCTCACCTCCGAGAACATCGACGCGCGCATCGACCTCCTCGGCGCCGAGATGGCGGTCGACACGTCGCACTCGACGGTCGCCATCCACGCCCAGGTCATCGCTCGAAACCTCGACCCTTTCGTCGAGCTCCTGGCGCGCATCCTCGCCGCCCCGACGTTCGACGAGGCCGAGCTGGCGAAGCTGCGCCGCGAGAGCGTCGCCGAGATCATCGAGGCCCGCGACAGCGACCGCGTGGTGGGGCAGAAGGCGCTCCAGCGCACCCTCTTCGAAGGGCACCCCTACGGCCGCAGCTCGGGCGGCACGACAAGCTCCGTCGCCGCCATCGAACGCGCAGACGTGGTCGGCTTCTATCGCCGCTCGGTCGTCCGGAAGAACCTCGTCATCGGCTTCTCCGGCGACGTCACGGCCGACCGCGCCGCCGTCATCGCCGAACGGATCGTCGCCGGCTTGCCCACCGGCGAGGCCGTCCCCGACGAGGTCGCCGAGCCGAACATGAAGCCGGGCCGGCGTCTGCTTCTCGTCGACAAGCCGGAACGCACGCAAACGCAGATCCTCGTCGGAACCCTGGGCACCTCCGCGGGGGACGACGACCACGTCCCCCTCGTCGTCGCGAACGCCGTCTTCGGCGGCACGTTCACCTCCCGCCTGATGCGCGAGATCCGGTCGAAGCGCGGGTGGTCGTACGGCGCCAGCGCGCGCACGGGCGTCGACCGCCACCGGCAGTCGTGGGTCATGTGGACCTTTCCTGCCGCGGAGGACTGCGGCCCCTGTCTAAAGCTATCGCTCGAGCTGCTCGACGCCTGGGTATCCGAGGGGGTCACGGCCCGCGAAGTGGAGTTCATCCAGCGCTACCTCGTCCGGTCGCACGCCTTCGAGATCGATACGGCGTCGAAGAGGCTGCACCAGGCGCTCGACGTGGAGCTCCTCGGGCTGCCCGCGGACTATTTCGCTTCTTGGATCGAGGGCGTGAAGGCGGTAACGCCGGAGGCAGCGAGCGCCGCGGTCCGTCGGCGGATTCGCCCGGAGGATCTGCTCGCGGTGGTCGTGGGCACGGCGGCCCAGGTGGAGGCGCCCCTTCGCGCGGCCGTGCGTAGGCTTACGGGCGCGAGCGTTGTCCCGTTCGACGCCGAGTGAGACGCGCGAGAGGCGAGTGAGCCGAATGAGGCTGAATGAGCGGGGCGAGCGCTCGCAGTTCTTGCAACTCCGCTACAGTTGCCGGCGTGGGCTCTCCGCGCTATTTTCCCCGAGTGTCGAGGTCCAAGGCAAACGCGTCCCAGCACGCGCCGCGCCCAGCCACGGAGCTGACGGACGCCCTTCGCGCCGCGGGCCTCCGTCGCACCACGCCGCGGATCGCCGTGCTCCAGCGGCTCGAGGCGGCCGCCGGCCCGGTAAGCCACGCCGAGATCGCCAAGAAGCTCGCCGTTGCCGGATACGACCGGGCGACCGTCTATCGCAACCTCATCGACCTGGTCGACGCCGGCCTCGTGACGCGGACCGACCTCGGCGACCACGTCTGGCGCTTCGAGCTCGTTCGCGATCACGGCAAGCCGCACGCCGCCCACCCTCACTTTCTATGCACCGACTGCGGCGACGTCTCGTGCTTGCCGGGCGGCGCAGTGAAGATCGTGCGCGCCCAGGGCGTCCCTCGTGCCATCGGCGCCAACAACGTCGAAGTGCAGGTCAAGGGCCGCTGCGACGCCTGCGGGTGACACCTAGCGCTTCGCCAGCGCCTCCGCGAAGCGCGTGTCGTAGCTGCCCGCCCGAAACTCCGTCGACGCGAGCAGTCGCCGCAAGAAGGCGAGATTCGTCGTGCAAGGAGCAATCGTCGTGGCCGCAAGGGCGGCGTCGAGCCTGACGATCGCCGCCTCCCGCGTCGGACCCCACGCCGCCACCTTCGCGACCATCGGATCGTAGAACGGGGTCATCTTGTTCCCAACCCGTACCCCCGACTCCACCCGCAAGTCGCGCGTCTGCGCCTCCCCCGCCCCGCCGGCCCACACGAGGGTGTCGATGGCGCCTGGCCTAGGCAGAAAGCCCTTGCTCGGGTCCTCGGCGTAGACGCGGGCCTCGATGGCGTGCCCTTCGGGCCGGATGCTCGACAGGTCCGGCAGGCGTTCGCCAGCGGCGACGCGGAGCTGCAGCTCGACCAGATCGAGCCCCGTGACCATCTCGGTGACGGGGTGCTCCACCTGTAGGCGCGCGTTCACCTCGAGAAAGAAGAGGTTCCCAGCGGCGTCCGCGATGAACTCGCACGTGCCCGCGCCGACATAGCCGGCACGACGCACGATGCGCAAGGCCGACTCGAAGAGCGCGCGCCGCCTTGCCTCGCCCTCTTCGCCAGAGAAAAACCCGGCCGGCGAAGGCGTCTCCTCGACGATCTTCTGGTGACGGCGCTGAACGCTGCACTCGCGCTCGCCGAGGGCATAGGCCGCCCCACCAGCGTCGCAGAACACCTGGACCTCGATGTGGCGCGGTTGGTCGACGTACCGCTCGAGGTACACGCGCTCGTCGGCGAAGGCCGCCTTGCCTCTGTCGGAGCAGGTCCGCATCGCGCGTTCGAGCGCGTCTTCTGCGGGTACCACCTGCATCCCGATGCCCCCGCCCCCGCCCACGGCCTTCACGAGGATGGGGTATCCAATCTCGCGCGCAGCGGCTTTGGCCGCCTCGATGCCGTTTGCCGTGTCGATGGCCAGCGGGTCGTCCGTTCCGGGTACGGGGGCCGTGCCGGCCGCACGGGCCACGTGCCTCGCCTTCATCTTGTCGCCGAACGCCTCGAGCACCTCGGGCGGCGGACCGACGAAGACGGCCCCGGCGGCGGCCACGGCTCGCGCGAACGCCGGCTTCTCGCTGAGGAAGCCGTAACCCGGGTGGACCGCTCGAGCGCCGGTCTTGGCGATGGCAAGGACGATCGCTTCGACCGACAAGTACGAGTCCTTTGCCGGCGGCGGACCCACGAGGACCGCTTCGTCCGCGTCCGACACGTGCGGCGACTCGCGGTCGGCCTCCGAGTACACCGCCACCGTACGGATGCCGAGGCGCCGGCACGTGCGCATCACCCGCCTCGCGATCTCGCCGCGGTTCGCGACGAGGACCTTGTCGAAGAGCGGCGCGCTCACCGAAATACCGAACCGTCGACGAACGGGAGATCGTGCGGGGCCGGCGGCTGATGCAGGTCGTTCGCTTTCTGGCAGGCTGCCTTCGCGCCCGCGGTACAGGCCATCTGATACAGGTCACCGGCCTTCGCGCGGTCCGCCGGTACGCCGCGGCCGTTCTCGTACATGATGGCTTCGTTGTAGCAGCCCCCGGCCCACGACACGTCGCACGCCTCGGTGTAGAGCTTGGTGGCCTTGGCGGCGTCGGCCGGGACGCCGTGGCCGTACTCGTACATCTGCCCGGCGAACACGCAGGCCGACGGATCCTTCATCGCGCACGCGAGCTCGTAGAGAGTGGTCGCGCGCGCTTCGTCCTTCGCGACGCCGCGGCCGAAGGCGTACGTTGCGGCAAGCCGGCGGCACCGGTCGGCCGACCCCTCGCGGCACTCCCGGTCGCAAATGTCGACGTCCGAGCACGTGCCAATTTCGACCCCGAGGGAGATGACGCTCGCGGATGGCGCGGGCTGATCGCCTTTCGTGGGGGCTCCGCGGTCACACGCGGACGAGGCCAAGGCGGCGACCACCCAACCGACTGCGAACCGCGACGACGTCATGTACGGCCCGCCAGCCTAGCGATGGGCCGCCATGACGTCACGCTCGGCTCACATCGCCGCCTCGTTCAACTCGCCCGGGCCGTCGTCCGGCCCACCGCGGCCGCCGCGCTTTCGCCAGTTCTCGAGCCAGGTGTGCGCGACCACCAGCAGCGGCGGTTGCACCACTCGAGTGAGGATCGCGAGGATGAGCGAACCCCCGATGACCACGATGGCGAGCGGCTTCTGGGTCTGCGACCCGATGCCGTTGGAGAGCGCGGCGGGCAAGAGGCCGAGCGTGGCCACGAGCGTCGTCATGAGCACTGGACGGAACCGCTTCTCCGCGGCCTCGCGCGCCGCCTGCTCNNAGGATGGCGTCCTGGATGGCGATGCCGAAAATCGAGATGAAGCCCATCGCGGCGGACACCGAGAAGTTCTGATGCGTGAGAAGGAGCGCGAGCACCCCCCCCGTGCACGCGATCGGGATGCTGATGATGACGAGGATGGTGTCGAGCAATGTCTTGACGGCGCTGTATGTAAGAAACGCGATCAGGAGCATGGTGAGGGGAATGATGAGCTGCAGGCGGCCCTCGGCCTCGTGCAGCTCGTTGATCTCGCCCGCCCATTCGAGCCGCGAGTCGTAAGGACGGCAAAGCTTCGTCCAGCCCGCGGGGGCCTTGTCGCACCGCGGGATCTCGCGCTCGATCGCCGTCTGGGCTTCGCCGATCGTGCTCGCCAGGTCCCTACCACGCACGCTGAACTTGACGGGGCTGTAGCGCACGCCGTCCTCGCGATAGATCATCGCCGGGCCCTCGGCGGTCTGGATGTCCGCGATCTGCCCGAGCGGGATCAGCGAACCGTCGAGCGTCGCCACCGTGATTTCGCGAATGGCCTCGAGGCTCATTCGATACTCGGGTTTCCAGCGGACGGTCAGGTCGAAGAACTTTTCGCCCTCGTAGACCTCGGTCACGGCCTGCCCGCCAATCGCCGCCTGGATGTACGCGTCGACGTCGCCGGTGTTGAGTCCATAGCGAGCGCACTCGGCCCGCCGCGGGGTGATCTTGATGCTCGGCTGACCGAGCGAACGGAAGAGACCGAGGTCGGCGACACCCGGGACTTTGCTCATCACGTCGACGATCGCCACGGCGATGGCCTCGTTCTGCTCGAGCACCTTGCCGAACACTTTGACCGAGTTCTCGCCCTTGACGCCGCTGATCGCCTCCTCGACGTTGTCGCTGATGTACTGGGAGAAGTTGAACACGACGCCGGGGAACTCGTCGGCCAGCTCGCCGTTGATCTCCTCGGTGAGCTTCTCCTTCGTGAGGCCGCGAGGCCACTCGTCGAACGGCTTGAGGGGCGCGAAGAACTCGATGTTGTAGAAGCCCGAGACGTCCGTGCCGTCGTCGGGGCGTCCGAGCTGCGAGACGACGTTGGCCACCTCCGGGTGTCTTCGCGTCGCGTCGTCGCACACGGCGTTCGGGTCCTTGGGGCAGCCGCGAAGGATGGCGCGCATCCTGCCGACGTACTTGGCGCTCTGATCGAGCGAGATCGACATCGGCAGCGTCGCGCGGATCCAGAAGTTGCCCTCCTCGAGCTTGGGCATGAACTC
>PLIR01000551.1 GCA_003139415.1 Myxococcales bacterium
CCCCCGTGCGCAGGAGTCGCTCGATGCGCTGATGCGGAAGGCCGACGCGAGGCTCGAAGCTTCGGAGAAGCAGGCCAAGGATGTTGTGGTCATGATCGAGCGGCTGGGGACGGAAGCCAACGCCGTTGTCGCCGAGATTCGCCAGCACGCCGCCGTCGCGGTCGTATCTGTGCACGCCGCGGCCTTCAACTCCCTGGCAGAGGAGCACGAGAAGGCGGGTGACCGTTGGCTCTGGGCGACCGCGATCACGACGATTGTAGTCGGCGTCTCCATGGCGCTCTCGCTCGTGTGCAAACCCATCTCCGACGACGCGAAGTCGGGAACGATCGCCCAATACGCGATCACGCGCGCGGCGCTGCTCGTCCTCGCTTCGTATGCGATCGTCTGGTGCTCCAGGAACTATCGCGCCCACCGGCATCTGGCCGTGATGAACCGCCACAGGAAAACGGCCCTTGCCACGTTCGAGACTTTCATCGACTCGACGACCCATGCGGAGACTCGCAACGCGGTCCTTCTCGAGACCACGAGGAGCATCTTCTCGAGCGGCAGCACCGGCTACATCGTCAGCGAGGCTGATGGCGGCGGCGGTCCCGAGAGCGTGGTGCAGATCGTGAAGGCCGCGGGCGGCCTCGACGGGAAGGTGTGACGCGTGGTTCATCGTGGCTTGCCTCCTCAGGCGCCCGGGAGCCACCCGGAGCGCGACGCCGTCGACTGCCCGGCGTTTCGGCTTATTTCATCTTCTCCGCGATCGCCTCGTCGCGCCGCCGCTTGCGCGCCTGCACAGTCGCGAAGTCGATGACACCAGCCTCCGACTCGAGAGGCGCTCTCGCGGCCCCAACCGTTCCGGCCGCCTCTCGTTTGGCGACGGCGACTTGAAGCTCGCGCAGGCCTTCGCGGTTGATGTCCACGAACATTGTCGGCGCGCACCGTTCGCTCGACGCACCGCGCGCGCCGACGATGCACTCCTCAAGGCGTGCGACGTATCGATGCAGCTCCGTGGGTTCCCATGGGGCGATCGATAGCGCACCCTTCACGCGCCGGAGAATCCCCGCCAGCACGTTGAAGTCGTCGCGACCGTTCCGCTTCGCGTACCAATCGAGCTGGAGGCACGCGTCATGAACGGTTGCACGAACCTCATTCAGCGTTCGCGTACGGGTGTTGGCGCTGCGTCGAGCACCGGCCTTGCGGGCACCCTTGGCGACCCGCTGTAGGTGACGCTCGTAGTCGAGCGGGAGCTTCTTCGCTTTGGCGCCCTCCGGAGGCGGATGCCCGAGCCTCACGAGCATCGGCTTGAGCAACCGCTCCGCCTCGTCGAGTACCTCATACCAATCGCGTTCCTGGCGTCTCACGGGGATACGCGATACCGCAGCAACGACCGCGGGTGACCACCTGTCCGGATGGGCGGCCAGCACGCTTCTCAGCGTGCTGCGCCGGACGCCGCTGCTCACGACGCACCTCCCGCTTTGATCGCGTCGGCCGCGTGGTGCGCGAGATCCACGATCAAGTTGTCCAGGCGATGGAGCGCGAGCATTCCGATTGCGAAGTCGGTTGCTTCCTCCATCATCTCCTCGACGTCGCGGCGCGAGGCCGAAGCCAGGCACGCGAAGATGTGCCCCAGCTCCTCCCGCACGAGTTTGACCTGCGCGTGCGCGTTCTCCTGGTCCGAGTCCACGATCTGAAGCAGGCGTGCCGGGGCCGGCTTCCCCAACCTGGCGACCTTCCCCACCGGCAGCTTCGCGACCTTTGCGGAGCTCACGACGGCACCTCGCTCGCCTTGGCGAGTCGATGCATTTCGCCGGACACGGCCTCGAGCCGCCTTGCGACCCGGAGGAGGAGAGAAACCGTCTCGCTGTACGCCCCCGATGCGCCCCCCTCGCCATCCGCCTCGATCGCCGCGATGCACACGCGGGAGATCTTCGGCCGCCGCGACCACCGCCCCGCGGAGGGGGTCCGTCCCGCTGTCCACGGCGCTCGCAAGAAGACGCTCGTCAAACGTCTTCTCCAACCCTGGCTTTGAGGCAGCTCTCTTTGGGAGCGGCGCCGTCTTCGTGGCCTTCCTCTTCGTGCTACTCGTCCTCATGATCGATACCTCCCGTGTGTCGGTCACCGCCCTCGCGCCGTGGTCAAGACGACGCGAGGGCACCTATCGTTCACTTCTTCGGCTTGGGCTTCTTGTCGCCGAACCGCTCGGCGTACGCACGGCGGACAAGCGTCCGCACCACGTCCGATGCGCTGAGGCCCTCCGCATCTGCGAGAGCGTTCAACATCGCCATCTCGTCGGGCGCGATCCGGACGTTCAGCCGTTCGCTTCGTTCAATGGGTGCCATTGGTACCAATGTACTCACGTTGGTGGACGTGTCAAGCTACGCCCAACGTGCGCGGAGCCTGCACCGCACCGGGCCCGCATGGCAACGTGGTAACCGCGGTGGGCGAGGTGTACCATTTGAGGGTTTGCCATGGTGCTCCTTCGTAATCGAGACACTCGTGTCTTCAATTGAACCCATTTGACTTCAATTGGGAGTCATTCCGTTTCGATTGGTTTCAAAACGCTCACGTCTCCACGTCGCGTCCCTCCGGCCGCGGCGGGCGCGGCGATCACGTCGCGCTCTCCCGATCGCTCCGGCGTGGAGGCCGGCGCCACCCGTGGTGGCCCTCAGCTCTTAGACCACGTGCCGCACCTTTGGCTCTTGAAGCCCTTGTCGGTGGGGGCGATCGTGACGATGCCCTTGCCGTTCGCATTCGTGATGAGGTCCCCCATCTGTCCGCTGAAGCCTCGTAGGCGCACCCAGTAGCAGCCTTGCGGGGCATCCGAGCGCCACGTACCGGGCGCGATGTCGGTCCCGACAATGTACATGCCGTCCCCAAAAGGCGCCGCGGGGCTTTCGGTGATCGCAGAGAGATTGGTCACCCACAGCCCGCAGCGCTTCGACTCGAAGCCCTTGTCGGACTTGCCGATCGTGATGATCGCTGGGCCGGTCTCGTTGCCGTTGGCGAGGACGTCACCAAGCTCGCCGCTGAAGCCCGCCAGCCGAGCCCAGTAGCAGCCACGGCCCCCTTTCCTCGTGCGGTATGTGCCCGGAGACAGATCAGTGCCTACAACGAAGGAGCCGTCTCGGAAGGATCCGGGAGGGTCGGGCTCTCTCTCGAGGAGCTCGCGCAGTCGCTTGGAACTTCCCAAGACGTCGTCCGCGTCCTTCTTGGCCTTCGCCTCGCTAGCGGCCGATTCGCGCGCCTCGCGCGCCGCATTCTCCATCGCGGCCCCAACGACGACCACAGCGACGAGGAGCACTGGCACCAGGAGCCATGGGCTATACGATCGACGGCGCGCGGTCGCTGGCGGCACGCCCTGCGCCATCCGACGATCCCATGCGGCCTGCACTCCGGGGCGCCCGCATCCTGGACACATGGGAGCCACGTCGGATACCTGACGACCGCAGTCGGGGCAGACCAGGAGAGCCACGGAGCCCAAGCCTAGCCGAAACCCGGTAGCGTCTCGGGCTCCGTCTACGGCGTCGCCTTTGGCCAGCGTCGCGGCGGCCGCGGGGGCGGCTGGCGCGAGCTGCGCGCGGCACGCAGCGAAGTAGCGGTCGCGGTCCCGGTCGGGGAGTGAGAGGAGGGGGGCGCGGCGCTCACGCGACTTCTGCTCGCGTTCGGAAACTCCGACAGCGCTGTCGGACTTCTTGGGACGATGGGCCGCGCGCCTCTCCTCCGCCTCGAGCTCGGCCCGCCGCGTGTCGGCCAGGACGATGATCTCCCCCGCATCGCAGGCGATCTCCTTGCCCCGCTCGAGCGTCGCGACCGCCTCGGCTATGGCGCGCCGGAAAGCTCCGTGTACGTGCCGCCACGCGCGAGGCAGGACTGCATCGGCTTGTCCGAGTCCGCGGCGTAGACGTACTGGAACGCGTCGGTCACCGCGCCGTCGGACGAGGTCACGGCGAAGGCGCACGTCGCGAGCGCCTCGCGTGCGGGGAACGTGGTCGCGCAGTCGTCTTTGAGGGGAACGACCCCCGCGGGGTTGATCGCCCAAGAAAGCCTCGGCAACTAGCCGGGTTGATGGGTCGCCGAGCAACAGATGAGCACGTCGCCGGGCGGCAGTTCCGCGCCTCCGTCATAACCGTCGACGGGGCCCGGCTCGTAGCAGACGTGCTTCCCTCCAACGCTATCGACCCAGCCTCCGTCCAACAAGACGAGATGTGATGGGTCGCACGCACGGGACACCCAGAGCTCCCATTCGCTGACGATGGTGGACGTCGCTACAAGACTCAGGCACGGCCCCGATATCTCCGGGCAGCCGGTCGCTATGGGAGAGGTGTCGGCCAGCGAGGCCGCATCCGGCGGGGCGGTGTCCGGCGCGACCTGACCGGCTTCCGCTTCTGGGACCACGGCCGCCGCGTCACTCGGCACCGGCGGCGCGGTCGCGGCGGTTCCACTCGAGCCCCCGCACGCGACCAGGACGCCAAGCAGGGCGAGGGACGGTTTCACAGCTTGTCCCCTCACGGTGCGTAGGACACGGCGAACGGTTTGCCGAAGCGTGGGGGACGCACCAAGCGCAGCTTTCCATCCGGGAGGAAGGTCAGCGCCGTCTTGCGGACATAGGTTGCGCGACCGTCGACCCTCTTCTTCCCGCCACGGTCTCCGCCATCGCGCACCAGCTTGTAGGCCGAGCCGCCGTGAAACGTCTGCTTCTTGCACGGGTGGAAGGTCAGCGTCCTCGCTCGCTCGTCGTGGTCGAGCGCGATGTATTCGAACTCGCCTAAGCCCACGAGCCGCGCCAGGCTGGCACTGAAGGCGATGCGCGCCTGCGGCCTGTCGGTGCGCGACACGCTTACTGCGATCTCGCCGGAGTTCCCTGCACTGATGATCACCATCACCCGCCATACTAGTCACGGTCTGGTCACAGTCAAGTAAGGACCCGTTTCGGACCAGTATAGGCCCGTTACCACCGCGCATCAGCGTTGGCGAGATACTCGCGCCCCGGTGCGCGTCCCATTCGGGGTGGCCGTCGAAACCGACCGCAGCCGCATTCGATGAGCACCTGACGCTCCGCCCGCAGTGAGGCCCCTACTCAGGGCCAGGGGCCCGCGCACGCCCCGAGCGTGCGGGTCGAATCCCCGCTCGACGAGCACGGTATACCCGGGACGAACCCGTCCACGCCGCACACGCCCGTGCGACCGTCGGCGCAGATACTCGCGCCGCCCGCGTCCACGCACAGCGCGACGATGTCGGTGCAAGCCCCCACCAGGAGCGCGGGAGCCATCTTCGGCATGAGCGCTTCGGCGTATCGCGGATCGACGTCCGTGCAAAGGAGCGCGCGAGGCGCTCATGGCTGCCCCGTGCTGCCCCGTAGCTCGTCAGGGGACGCCCCGCATCGGGCCGCGCCCGCCGGCGGAGGCTCGGTCGGGGGCGCCGAGCGCGCGCAGATCCAGGTGCAGAACACGCGCCCGGCGCGATCGATCCGTCGCCACGCGGCCACCTTGCCTCGACAGTGGGCGCACCGCTCGGT
>PLIR01000141.1 GCA_003139415.1 Myxococcales bacterium
GTGACCAGTGCGGGTGACCAGTGTGGGCGCTGTGCAAGTGCCCCTCGGAGGCGGTCGTGGGGTGAGACGCTCTTGCGTTCTTGACGTCCGCAAACGCAATCTTCTAGCGTGTCCGACGTCCTTGGATGACATGGAGGGCGTGTCGATGGCACTGGGAAAGGTCAAGTGGTTCAACGACGAGAAGGGCTGGGGCTTCATCAAGCAGGACGCCGGGCCCGACGTCTTCGTTCACTACTCCCAAATACAAGGCGACGGTCGTCGTCGGCTCATTGAAGACGAAGTCGTCGAGTTCGAAATCAAAGAGGGCCCCAAGGGTCTCCAGGCCGTCAACGTGGTTCGCCACGACGCCGCGCACGCACCGAATTAGTCGTGGTNNTCCCCACCGGATTCGGTTGTGAATGCGCTTTAGGACCCACGTCGTCAGACGTGCTTGGGGATGCTTTCCGTGTGGAAGCTCGTCTGGGCGGGGTCGAAGACGACGGCCTCGGCGCGGAGGAGCCCTCGCTCGTCGACGTCGTACAAGTTGAAGCCGGCCATGCGGTCGGGGGATTCGTGGTGCAGCGAAGCGCTCGTCGCGCCGATCTGCTGCAGCTTGCCCGTGCGCGTCGGAATCGACCGTTGCTCGCGTCGATGCAGGTGGCCGTGCAGGAGCAACCCGCGCGGGACGTCGGCCAGAAGCGCCAGCAGCCCGGGGGCGTCGCGAAGGCCCTCGAGGTGGGCCTTGATGCGGGGCCAGGGCTGGACCGCCGGGTGATGGATCGCGACGACGAGTGTGCGCTTCGCAACCTCCGGGTGAGCGAGCACGCGCGCGAGTGCGGCCATCTGCGTGTCGCCGATCTCGCCGGCGGCCACGAACGGCGGTCGCGGCACGGCGCTCGACAGCGCGACGATGGCGACGTCGCCGCGTAACTTCACGAGCGGCCAGAGCGCGCCGCCGACGTCGACGGCCAGCGCAGGCAGATCGCCCAAGAGCCAGCGCCGGAAGTGTCGCTCGAAGCGGCGGCTCTCGACGGCGCCGCGCGTGTACGTGTCGTGGTTGCCCGGCACGATCGTCACGCTCGCCGCGCCGTGCCCGAGCTCGTGCTCGAGCACATCGCGCGCGAGCTCGAACTCGCCGTCGAGGGCCAGGTTCGTGAGGTCCCCCGTGACGATGACGTGGTCGACCCCACGCCGTGCGATCTCTCGCGCGATGGCGTGGACATACGCCGCGCGATGAACCGAGCCGCGCTTGAGCCGCAGGTTGGCCCAGCCCGTGAAGCGCTTGTTGAGAAAGCGGCGCATGGGCACGCCGTCGAGCGCGAGGCAGTGCAAGTCGGAGAGGTGGGCGATCTTCATGGGGGCCGCTGACGATCAGGGCCGCTCTGGCCGAACGTCCGCGGCGCACCGGAAACCGATCGCGGCCGGTCGCGGGAAGAACACCGCGCCCTCGGGGCCGTCGCCGCGCGCGGCGCCGCGCAGCCACATGGGAGCATCGAGGTACGATCCTCCCCGTGCGATGTGGTAGCCCCCCGCGCCGCGCCGCGGCTTCGGGTCGACCTCGGAGGCCGGAGGGTACCCGACCATGCGGTTGTTTGCGTCGAGCTCGATCTCGTCGGCGACCCACTCGGCGGCGTTGCCCGCCATATCGAGCAGACCGAGCGGCGTGGCCCCGTCGGGCAGCGATCCCACGGGAGCGAGGCCGGCGAACCCGTCGGTCGCGTCGGAGCGATCATCGGCCCAAGCGCCATGGTTCGCGAGGTGCGGGTTGTACAGCGACCCCCACGGGAACGGGCGCCCCTCGGGGCCGCGGGCCGCGTACTCCCACTCGGCCTCCGTGGGCAAGCGGCCGGCCGCCCAGCGGCAGTACGCATCGGCGTCGTCCCAGCGCACGTGCGTGATGGGGAAGTCGGGTCGCGCGAAGCGCGCGTCGTCGGACGAGAAGTCCGGCGGCGCGCAGGGGCCCGCCGATGCGCAGCGCGCGTAGTCGGCGACGGTGACCTCCGTGCGGTCCATGTCGAAGCTCGAGATGCTCACCTCGTGGGGGACCCCCTCGGCGGCGACGGCGGCCAAGATGTCGTCCTCGTGGCAGTGAACGCCGAGGATCTCCTGGCTGCAGAGCTGGATCGCGGCCGCCATGTCGGCCGGCGACGACCCCATCGTGAACGTCCCGCCGGAGACGCGGACCCGTCCGCGTGGCTCGAGGCGCAGCACGTGAACGCCGCTGGCCGGGGCGCTGCTGGCCGGTCCCTCGAGGCCCGCCCACCACGCAGAGGGCGGTGCGGGCGGTCGGCCGGCGCTTGCGCCCGTGGGAGACATGGCGAGCAGCGCGACGACCAGGGGGAGCGCGCCGACCCGCATCGCTCAACCGGCCAGCACGCGCAGGGGGTGCTCGATGAGCCGCTTCAGCTCGGCGAGAAACGCCGCCCCGATGGCCCCGTCGACCACGCGATGATCGCACGACAGCGTGAGCGCGAGGCGCTTGCCGGGCACCACCTGTCCGTCGAAGACGACCGGTACGTCGCGCACCTGCCCGACGGCGAGGATGGCGCCCTCGGGTGGATTGATCACGGCCGCGAACTCGTCGATCCCGAACATCCCCAGGTTCGAGATGGAGAACGTCCCGTCCGACATCTCCTCGGGCTTGAGCTTGCGACTGCGCGCCCGCGCCGCGAGGTCGCGGACTTCGCTCGCGATGGCGGCGACGCTCTTGCGGTCCGCGTTGCGCACGACCGGGGTGACGAGGCCGTCGGGGATCGCCACCGCGACGGAGATGTCGACGCGGCGGTGCACCAGGATCGCGTCCGGCGAATAGCTCGCGTTGCACTCCGGTACGTGGACGAGCGCGATCGCGCAGGCCTTGATGAGCAGGTCGTTGAGCGAGACCTTGGCCGCCTCTGCGCCGCCGCCGTTCGCGGCGCGGCCGGCGGATGCAGGCGACGCGAGCTCGGCGTTGATGTCGGCACGCAGCTTCATCAGCTCGGCGACGTCGACGTCGATGCGGAGATAGAAGTGCGGCACCGTCGTCTTGGACTCCGTCAGCCGCTTGGCGATCGTGCGCCGCATCGGGCTGAGGGCGCGTACCTCTGCCTCCTCGAGGAGCGGCGCGCGCGCGGCAGCGCCAGCCGGGGGCGCCGTGGGGGCGATCCTCGCCAGAGGCGAGGCTCCTTGAACGCTCATCGTGTCGAGGTCCGTCGGGAGCACGCGGCCGCCCGTCCCGCTCCCGTGCGCGCCTTGCAGATCGATGCCCTTCTCGCGGGCGACCTTTCGCACATAAGGCGACGCGAGCACGCGACCACCGGCGTCCGGCCCCGCCTGGCCGCCATCCCCGAACCCGGGTGCCGGGAACGCGGTGCGCTCGAGGACGCTGCCGACCGGCGGGTCGCGTTGCGCCGGGGGGGCGCTCGTCTCCGGCGGCGGGATGGTCTCTGGGCTGATGCCGCCTCCCGGCCGCCGCTCGACCACCCCGGAGGCGCGAATGTCGGTCGGGACGCGCGCGGGCGCCGGAGCGTCTTGCGCGGCCGGGGCTGCCGGCGTGGGCGGGCGGGCGCCGGGCATCGAAGGGGGTGGAAAAGCTGGGCCGGCGGCCTGCGCCACGAGCGCCGAGATGTCCTCGCCGGGCGCGCCCAGGATCGCGACCGGCTGCCCGAGCTTCACCTGGGCGCCCGGCTTGGCGAGGATCTTCAGCAGCGTCCCCTTGTCGAACGCGCGAAACTCCATCGTCGCCTTGTCCGTCTCGACCTCGGCGAGCAGGTCGTCGACGGCGACCTCGTCGCCCGCGTTCTTGTGCCAAGCCGACAGCACGCCCTCTTCCATGGTGGGCGACAGCTTCGGCATGTCGAGGACCTTGGCCATCTAGAACTCACCTACCACGCGACGGACCGCCGCGGCGACGCGCTCCGGCTGCGGAATGCACGCAAGCTCGAGGTTTGCGCTGTAGGGCATCGGGACGTCGAGCGTCGCCACCCGCAGGATCGGCGCCGCCAGGGCGTCGAACGCGAGCCGCTGGACGCGGTCGACCACCTCCGCGCCGACCCCGCCGTAAGGCCAGCCTTCGTGCACGACGACCAGGCGATGGGTCCGCTCGACACTGGCCACGAGCGTGTTCTCGTCGAGCGGCCGCAGGCTGCGCAGGTCGATGACTTCTGCGGCGATCCCCTCGGACTCGAGCAAGGCCGCGGCCTCGAGCGCGACGTGGGTCATGCGCGAGTACGCTGCGATCGTCACGTGGGTGCCCTGGCGCGCGATGCGGGCCTTGCCGAGCGGGACGAGCACGTCGCCCTCGGGGACGTCGCCTTTGACGCCGTAGAGCGTCTCGGACTCCATCACGAGGACGGGGTTGTCGTCGCGGATGGCCGACTTGAGCAGTCCCTTCGCGTCGTCGGGGAAGGCGGGGGCAACGACCTTCAACCCGGGTACGTGCGCGTAGAAGTGCTCCATCGCGTGGCTGTGCTGGCTGCCGACCTGGCGGGCGCTGGCGTTGGGGCCCCGAAAGACGATCGGGCAGTCGAGCTGTCCGCCCGACATCTGCCGCATCTTGGCCGCGTTGTTCAGGATCTGATCGAAGGCGACGGCGCTGAAGTTCCACGTCATGAATTCCACGATCGGTCGCAAGCCGACGATCGCCGCGCCGATGCCGACGCCGGCGAACCCCGCCTCGGCGATGGGCGTGTCGATGACCCTCCGCGGACCGAACTTGGCCAGCATGCCCTCGCTGACCTTGTAGGCGCCCTGGTAGTGACCGACCTCTTCGCCCATCAGAAAGACGCGGTCGTCGCGATCCATCTCCTCGATCATCGCCTCGCGCAGGGCGTCCCGGAATCGCAGCGAATGGGTCATCTAGTAGGCGAAAGGCCCGCTGTAGGTGGAGGATGCAAGGACGTCGAGGCCCGGCTCGGCGCTCTCGGCCGCGAACTTGCGCGCGTCGGCGACCTCGGCCTCGACGCCGCTCTCGATCTCGGCAAAGCGCGCGTCGGCGACCCCGGCCTTCGCGAGGATCTCGCGGGTGTGAACGAGCGGATCGCGCTTCTTGTGCTCGTCGAGCTCGGCCTGGGTGCGGTACTTGGCGGGATCGCTCATCGAATGGCCTCGGAACCGGTAGGTGCGCACCTCGACGAGCGTCGGCGTCCCGTGCTCTCTCGCGCGCTGCACCGCCTCGGAGATGCGGTGCTCGACCTCCAGCACGTCGTCGGCGAAAAAGCGGTCGCGGTCCATCCCGTAACCGAGCGCCTTGAGCGAGACATCTTCGACCGACATCGACCGCGAGAGGGGCGTGCCCATCGCGTACTCGTTGTTCTCGCAGATGAACACGATCGGCAGCTTCCACAGGGCCGCGAGCCCCAACCCCTCGTGGAAGCCGCCGATGCTGACGGCCCCTTCGCCGAAGAAGCAGAGCGTGACCTTGTCGTCCGCGCGGTACTTGCTGGCGAAGGCGACGCCCGCGGCGAGCGGGATGTGCCCGCCGACGATGCCGTAGCCCCCGAGCATGTGGTGCTCTTTGTCGAACATGTGCATCGACCCGCCGAGGCCCTTCGAGCACCCCGTGACCTTGCCAAAGAGCTCTGCGAGGAGGGCCCTCACGCTCATCCCTTTGGCGAGGGCGATGCCGTGGTCGCGGTAGGTCGTAATGACGTAGTCGTCGGGCCGAAGCGCGGCGATCGCCCCGACGGCCACGGCCTCCTGGCCGATGTAGAGGTGAAGAAACCCCCCGATCTTGCCCTCGGCGTAGGCGCGCGCGCTCTCTTCTTCGACGCGGCGTATGAGCAGCATCTGGCGGTACAGCGCGGCAAGGTGCTCGACGTCGAACCCAGCCGGAGGCGGAGGAGCCCCTTGCGCGGGCGCCGTCGTCCGCTCGGGCGGAACCAAAGCGGGGGGAGCCAAAGGGGGCGCCGTCGGCATCGGGAGTAGAATGCGCATCTTACCGCGCGTGTGCGAGTGGCAAAACGCGCTCTTGCGCGCTCTTGACGAGCGTTCGTCGGGGGCGCCGTTTCCTCGGCGCCTATGGACGCCCGAGTTGCCTTCTGAGATGATTCCACACATGCGCGCCGGCCAGATCGTAGAGGGTCGGTTCGAAATAGAGCGCTTCGCAGGCGCGGGTGCCATGGGGCTCGTCTACCGCGCGCGCGACACCCTGTCTGGCGGCCCCGTGGCTCTGAAGATTCTGGCTCACGGTGGGACGGAGCGATTCCTCCGCGAAGGGCGCGTGCTCGCGGAGCTGAATCACCCCCACATCGTCCGTTATGTGGCCCACGGGAAGACGGAAGCGGACGAGTCCTATCTTGCGATGGAGTGGCTGGAGGGCGAGGATCTCGGGCGCCGCCTTCGCCGTGGACCGCTGGAGCTCGCCGACGCGGTCACGCTCACCCACGCCGTGTGCCTCGCGCTCGCGGTGGCGCACCGTCGGGGAGTCGTGCACCGCGACATCAAGCCGAGCAACCTCATGGTGTCGGCCCG
>PLIR01000452.1 GCA_003139415.1 Myxococcales bacterium
GCCGCGGACGCGCGCGTACTCGTCGTCCTGCTCTCGCTGCGGGACGACGCGGCTCATGCCACGCAGACGGACGTTGTTGCCGTCCTTTTCCACGTGAAAGACGTCGACGGCGCTCAGCCAAGGGCGTGTCGCGGTGGCACCTTGCTTCGAGACGATCACGTCGTTGCTCCGGCGAACCACGTCAAGGCCGGCTTCCGCGGCGAGATCGATCACCGCGTCGCGCGGCACGTACCCCGACGGCTCGCAGCCACGCCCCCGCGCAACGTGCTCCCAGGCGACGACGAACTCCGTGAGAACGGCGACATCGGGCACCGCGAGCGCGTAGCCAACGAACTCGCGCTTTCCGTCGCGCTGCAGGACCGCTGGAACGTAGATCGCCACCACGACGGACCAGAAGTGCAAGAGGAAGCGGAGGCGCGCGACGTCTTCGAACGCGACATTCTCGGCGCTCTTGGCCTGCGCGCCCAACGCGTAGGTGCTCGGCAGGTCGACGGTGCTGTCCGGCTTGGTTGCAAGCTCGTCCCAGGCCTGGCCGCCGTCGTCGACGAGCCGGCCCTCCGCTCGCGCATTGTAAGGTTCGCGGGTGGCTGGCACGCCGCGCAATGTGGACCATACGAGATCCTGCCAAAGTTTCAGCCACAGCTTCGGTGCGCCCGCCGCGGCCGCGTCCCACTCCCCAACCATGGAGCCCGCCGGGACCACGCGGTCGTACACGAACCGTTTCTCCGTCTTGGTCTTGCCGCTCTTCTCGTCCTTGACCTCGACGTCTTCAACGCGCTTCGCCTCGGCCCCGGCCCATTTCGACTTGCTGCGCGTCTCCTCCAACGTCGCGTCATAGATGTCGTCGAAGAGGCTCTGCATGCCGACGCGATCGACCGCGAGCGTGAGGCCATTCTCATCGATGTTCGCGATCTCGCAAACACCCTTGCGGTCGGGTTTGCGATTCAGGAAGCCCACGCACAAAGCGAGGCCCGCGAGCCCGGCCCGGTGCTGCGACGACGGCAACTCATGCAGAGCCCAGTACAGCTTCAGCACGGCATTCGATTCGACCGGTTTGGCCTTCGTCTTCTTCTCGGCGGCCTTCCTCTTCGGGGAAAGCTCGTTGGTGGGCTCTTCGCTCATCGCGCGTTCTCCCGAGTGGACGATGGGTCGTCGTCGGCCACAAAGCCGAGCCAAGGATCGTAGCGGAAGCTGTCGGCGGTCTTCAGCCAGACCGGCAACCCAGCGCCTTCGGGACTTCGGGCAAACTTCTTCGGCACCGTAAGGCGCAGCCCGTCGGTGGGCTCGCGTCGCTTCTCGAGCTCCTTGAAGCGGGCGATGTCGCCATCGAGGACGACGGGGCAGCCGATGTCGTCGCTGTCGCGGAGCGCGCCCGCCGTGGCGAAATAGCCGCCGTTGAGGAAGGCGGTGCTCCCGCTGGCGTCCCGCTCGGCGCGAGCGTGGCGTTCGAGTCCGACAGCCAGATCGCGCTGGCTGACGTCGCGACCGCTCAGCTCCGCCAGGAACCTCGATGCCGCCTCCAGCTCCTTCTTGTCGTAGGGGGCCGGTGATTCGGGAGCGTAGGTGAGAAGGGTTGCCCGAAACGACAAACCCCGACGCAGGTGGCGATTGGCGCGCCCAAACCGCTGCACGAGAGAGGAGATCGGGGCGTGTTCGGTCACAAGCCAATCGGCATCGAGGTCGAGGCTCATCTCGCAGACTTGCGTCGTCACCGCGAGGGCCGGCTGCGGGTCTCCGCTGACCGGCGCACGGAAGGCGTCGATGGTCTCACGGTGCCGCCGCTGTCGATCTTCGAGCTTGAATCGGGAATGGTAGACGCCCACGTCACCGCCGAGGGCATCGCGCAACGCCCGCGCGAGCCTTTGACAGCGGCTCACCGTATTCACGACCCAGAGGACGCGCTGGCCCGCGTTCACCGCGGCGATGGCCAGCGCAATCGCCTCGTCTTGGGTGGTTGCCGCCAGCCGGTACCGAGCGCAGGTTTCGCTCTGCTCGAGGTCGTGCAAGTCCCGCATCTCGCCGGCGTTCGGGTAGCTGCGCAGCCCGCAACGGCCCTCGAGCTGCTGACGCCTGGTCGGCGGCAACGTCGCCGTCATGCACAGCACTGGCACATCGAAACGCTCGAGGAACGTAACAAGCGCGTTCCACATCTTCGCGTCGTAGCTGTGGACCTCATCGAAGACGAGGGCGGCATCGGCAAGTGCGGGCAGAAGGCATAGACCGCTGTAACTGTGCTCGATGAATCCGAGAAACTGGTCCACGGTCGCAGAAAAATAGCGCTTGTCCCACAGCCCGAGGGCGAAGAGACGGGCGTCGCCCTCATCGACCACGTTCTTGCCCCGCAGCGATTCGGGCGGATTCTCCGCCATGCCCGCCAGCTCGTAGGTCGAAGTCCCGTGGACAAGGGCTGCGTCACCCTCGGGCGCGTGAGCCACGTAGTCGCGAAAGCCCTCCGTCGCCGTGCCGCGCGTCGGATACAAGAAGATCACGCGACCAATGTCTTCGCCTTGGCTAACGGCTCGGGCCCAGCGCCAAGCCGCGAGCGTCTTTCCGGAACCGCACGCGGCGAGCAGCAACCCGCGGCGGCCGACGGCGGCAGCGCCCTCCTGAAAGCCATGCCAGCCCCTCCACTTTTCGCCGAGCTCGGCGATGCGTGGCTTGAGGACGTCGTTGTCAATGTCCTCATGTCCAAGCGCCGCGCCGTGCGCTACGGCGTCAATCCACGCGTCGATGTCTTCGCCTTCGCGCCACAAACCCGAGGACACCGAGTCGCTCACGATGAGGCCCGCCTTGACCGCAAGGCTCAGATGCTGCCGCATCGGGTCCTTGCGAAGGCGGGCACCAAATTGCGCGGCGCGATCGAAGAGGGCATCGTAGGCAGGTGCCCAGGCAGCATCGACGTAGCGTGCCGCGGGCAGGCTTCCGCCGAACGGCGGCAGACCGGCGACGGCGGCGACACGGCGGAAAGCGTCATGCACCTGATCGTCATCGAAGAAGAGCGCCGTCGGCGAGCCGTGCCTCGGCTGGAGCACGCGCCAATCGCCATCCTCGGCAGCCTTCAGATGGTGGCTGAGCACAGCGGCCACGATGACGTCGCTATCGAGATGGGCCCCCTGGGCCAGCCATGCGGCGACGCGCGGCTCGCAGAGCAGAAGGGCGCTGAGGTGCTCATGCCGAAGCGACTGGGCCTTGAATCCCTTCGCGCGCATGGCGGTCTGGAAGTCTTCGTTCGCCTTGCCGATGTCGTGAAATAGCCCCGCGATGCGTAGATGCACCAAAAAGGAGGCCCGCTGGTCCGGCTCGAGCTTGAAGAAGCGTGCGTAGGCGCGCGCCCACCTCGTCGCCGGGCGAAAGAGCGTTGCCGCCGCTTGTTCCGTGTCGAGCAAGTGCTGCAGCAGCGTCAGGCGCGCGGGGCCGCGCGGGCTCTTGGCGAGGAGAGGTTCCATTCCGCTCACGGGCCTCTCGTCGCGCGAAATAACCCGCACCCCATGCGTCGCTATCCGCCGATCCCCTTCGCTTGCAACGCAAGACTCTCGTCCGCGGAGAGGCCTGTCACACGGACGGAGTAGCCAACCACTCGCCGCCCGCCCACCGTGAGGCTCCTCCGCCCGCGAAGCTCGAAGCCCTTGCGGATCCCGATCGCTTCGAGCTGTCGCTTCACCTCCGAGGCGTACCGTTCAGCGAAGCCAGCCACGTCGAGCGTCTCGCGCCCTAGCTCCGCATGCATACGGCGCGGTGCGAGCGTGAGCTTGATCGCGACCATCCGCGCGTCGAGCGACGAAGCCGGCGTGAGCGCATGCACGCGCGGAGCGCCCACCACGAGCCCTGCACCGCCCACGTCGAGACGCGCCCCGATGAGCGCGAGCACCTCCGCGATGTGCGAAGCCGGCAGCCGCAGACGCAGGTGCGCACGCGCTGCGAGAGCCAGCGTGCCGTCGTCGCCCGGCTTGCCCCCGAGCGGATGAACGCCAAGCCATGCCGCCGTATGGAGCCCCGGGACCACCCGGCAGAGGGCACCGTAGAGCGCGTACCCGTGATCGCGCGCGACGCGCTCGCCTGCCAGAGGAAAGGCCAAGTCCACGCTGGTCATGTTGTCGCCACCCTCAAGGTTCTACCCCCGCCCGTCTTTGCATTGACTGCCGTCGTTACACGGCACTGCGCCGTTGTTCACGTTCCATCGCCGCGGGCCTTGAACCGCCGCTTTTCGAGGCCCGGGTGACCAGTGAGGGCAGCCGGGTCGGCCTTCAGCGCCCCGCGCGCGAGATCTCTCACATAGATTGCCAGCTCGGGGGTCTCGACTCGAGCCGCTTCGCCCAGGCCGACCACGAACCTTGCGACGCGGAGCACGCCCGGCGTCGAGCAATGCACTCGAATTCCGCCGGCAACATCCTCGTCGGCATCGACGCGCATCCCGGAGAGCAGGTTCCTAGCGACCCAGCGCGATTCGGGGTCGCGGACGAAGAACGCGCACTCGACGCGCGCGCCTTCCCCTTGGAATCCGTCGACGCTCTCGCGCATGAGAGCTGCGACAGCGCTCGGGGCAGCCTGACGGTACGGCGTGCCCGCATCGAGCTTTGCCAGGGCAATCCCTTCAACGCGAAATCGTTTCAGTTTGCCCGTTCGATGGCAGACCGCGAGAAATCGCGAGGGCGGGCCCACCTCCACGATCTGCACCGAGACGTAGCGCCATTCGGCCGCTCCCCGCGCGGTGCCAAGGTACCTCATGCCCAGCGTGGTCCCTCGGGCCGCGTCTTCGACCACCGAGAGCCACGATTCCTCGGTCTCGGTCAGCTGCGACGCTTGCACCCGCGAGGACTGGTCGAGTACGCGCGCCGACTTCGAGGCGTGCGCGAGGAGCGCATCGCGCTCGCGACTGCGAGGGGCACGCGACAGCGTTCGCAATAGAGCCGGCGTATCGTGACGCGCGAAGAGCACACCCTGCGGCGCCCAGTCCTTGGGGACCCTCCACCAGACCTGGGGCCTATCCGAATCGTCGCGGGTGAGCGGCATGCCGCCCGCGCTGAGGGCGCGAAGCACTCGGGCGACCGTCTCGACGCTCACCCCGAGTTCGCGCGCCAGCTCGGCTTGACGCCATTGACGCCTGCGAAAGAACGCCAGCAGGACGCCCGCCGGTGTTTCCGAAGCGCTGAGGCTACCCACGATGCCGCCGAGGGTACAGCCGTTCTAGGGATCTCAGGAAGCCCGCGACAGAAAATGTCCCCTCGGAGAAACAAATCCAAGAGAGCCGGGGGCTGAGGCAGCGCCCACCGTCACGGACGGGTATGCGTGCGAGCCGTCGAGCTGGAGTATGCTCGGCTACATCGCGACGGATTGGATACGACGTGGCTTCAGAATACGAGGTCCGTCAGGTACATGTGGCCGGCCGTAGCCGGATCGGCGGCAGGATGTCGACGCCCTATATAGTCCTTGAGCATCGTCGCGCTGGCGCAGTGGTTCTTGG
>PLIR01000108.1 GCA_003139415.1 Myxococcales bacterium
GGTCGCTTTGCCGCGTCGAGTGACTCCAACCTCAAGACCCCCCTTTTTGCGCCGGCATGGGTGCCGTCGATGAAGGCTTCGGTCAGGTCCAGCTTTCCGCGCTCCTGCAGATCGCGGGCGAGAGCGGCGAGGATCGCGTCCAAGACCCCCTCGCGCTCCCACTTCTGGAAGCGGTCGTGGCACGTTTGGTACGGCGGATAGCGGCGCGGCAGATCGGCCCACGGCGCGCCGGTGCGCAGCACCCACAGGATTCCGTTGAGCACGTCGCGCGGATCCCTCCACGGCCGGCCACCGCGCGGCGTCGTTCCCTGCCGCTCGGGTCCGGGGACGGTGCTTCGAATCGCCTCCCACTGCTCTTCGGTGAGGTCCATCGATGAAGGTACAAACACCTTCCCGAGCGGATGGAAAGGCCCTTCCGAAAGATGGAGCAGTCTCGATCACTTACCCGCTCCCGAGTTGTCGGATGCGTTCTAGAAGGCTGGCAAACTCGCCTTCGTCCTCGAAGTCGCGCACACGCATGCGTACCACCGCCCCGACCCGGACGAAGTCGTACAGCATGACGGCCATCAGGGCGCGGTCGCGCAGCGCCCGCAGGTCGCCCGTGGAGGCCGCCGCGTCCAGCGACGCAAAGAGCCTCCGGCCTTGGTGGATGTCCATCACGGGCGTCTTGCCCTCGCGCACGACGAGGCGCGGGGTGCGCACGGAGCGCGCCGGGTTGTAGGAGAAGACCCCGCGCTCGGTCAGGAAGTCGAGCCAGTGGCGGAGCCCCGAGGCCGTGAGCTTGACGCTCGCGAGCGACATTCCGTCCTCGCCCTGCTGGAGCAGCTGCAGGTAGGCGCTGATCGTCGGAGCCGTGAGCCCGGCCAGGGTGACGCCCTCGCGTTCGCACCAGGCGCAGAACGCCCCGACGGCGCGGCCGTAGGCCTTGCGCGTGTGCGGGTTCGGAATTCTGGCGGTGAAGAATTCGAGGGTGGCGTGCGCGGCGCGCTCGCCGGCGTTCGCGATGATCGCCGGCACCGGGCGAGTAAGCAGCGGTAGAGNNTCCCGAAAGGGGACCCTTTTGGGTGCGCCAGGAGAAGCCTGGGTGAGGAGGAAGCGATGACGTAGCGAAAAGCGGAAACCTCACGAAGGAACCCAGCGGGTTCAAATCCCGCCCGGCCAAGGAGGACCACCAGCCGGAAGCGAGTCTTGCGTGAACGTCGGTGACGACGGGCGCGAAGCGTAGACAGCGAGCGTGCAGGCCGTGTGATTGAGCCACGAAATGTTCGACGAGTGGGAGCCGACGTCGTCCGAAAGGCGGAAGGCAACATCGCAGCGCTGCAAGGGTAGGGCAGGAGCCCGATGGTCTGGCGCAGCGGTCCCACCGGGGCCTCAGAGCAGGGCATGTACGGGAGGGTTCCCCAGGAACCTGGGAGATCCCGTCACCTCCGGCTGTTGAATTGCGGCGGTAGCGCGACGCAAGGACAACCGAGCGCCACGCGACGGGTGACGGGAAGTCGGAGCGCCGCAGTACGAGCGAGGACGCGGGGGAACCGA
Source organism: Myxococcales bacterium (assembly GCA_003139415.1). GTDB lineage: Bacteria > Myxococcota_A > Polyangia > Polyangiales > Polyangiaceae > Palsa-1150. The sequence continues at coordinate 1,537 of PLIR01000108.1, forward strand.
CCCGAAGGGACCCCGTCGAGCAAAGGGCGGCGCCGGGCACACGGAATCGTTGGAGGGAAAGATGACGGAGACATCGAGCTCCACCACTGTCTCAACGAAACTCGAACGAATAGCGAAGCTGGCGAGGGAAGCGCCCGACAAGGCGCTCACGACGCTCGCTCACCACATCGACATCGACTGGCTTCACGAGGCGTTTCGGCGCACGCGCAAGGATGGCGCGACGGGCGTGGACCGGCAGAGCGGGGAACAGTACGCGGCGCAGTTGGAGGACAACCTCCGGTCGCTGCTGAACCGTGCAAAGTCGGGCACGTACCGGGCACCGCCCGTGCGGCGGGTCCATATCCCGAAGGGGAGCGGGGCAGAAACACGGCCCATCGGCATCCCGACCTTCGAGGACAAGGTCCTGCAGCGCGCCGTCGCGATGGTGCTGGAGGCGGTTTACGAGCAGGACTTTCTCGATTGCTCGTACGCCTTCCGGCCAAAGCGCTCGGCGCACCAAGCGTTGAACGCCGTGTGGGTCGAAGCGATGACGATGGGTGGCGGGTGGGTCCTCGAGGTCGACATACGGAAGTTTTTCGACACGCTGGACCATGGGCATCTCCGGGAGATTCTCCGCCGCAGGGTGCTCGATGGGGTGCTTCTGCGACTCATCGGCAAGTGGTTAAACGCGGGTGCATACGAAGATGGGGACATCACGTACCCGGATTCGGGAAGTCCGCAGGGCGGGGTGATTTCGCCGATGCTGGCGAACATCTACCTGCACGAGGTCCTCGACACGTGGTTCGAGCGAGAGGTCAAATCTCGCTTGTTGGGGAGAGCAGCACTCGTCCGCTACGCGGACGACGTGGTGTTCCTGTTTGAGCACGAAGCGGATGCGCGCAAGGTGATGGCCGTGCTGCCGAAGCGACTTGGCAAGTACGGGCTGACCCTGCATCCGGAGAAGACCCGCCTGGTCGAATTCCGACGTCCTGACCGTCGTCCACTGTCCTCGGACGGAACAACGGGAAGGCCAGGGACCTTCGACCTGCTGGGCTTCACCCACTTCTGGAGCAAGTCACGCGCCAGCAAGTGGGTTGTGAAGCGCTCGACAGCCAAAGACCGCTTCCGCCGAGCGCTCAGGAACGTCGCGGACTGGTGCCGTAAGCACCGCCACGACGACCTGCGCACGCAGCAGCAAGCTCTCGCGCGAAAGCTCCAAGGGCACTACGGATATTTCGGTATCATCGGGAACTTCCGTGCGCTCAAGTGCTTTCGCTATAGGGTCCTCCGTGCGTGGCGCAAGTGGCTCCACCGCCGCTCGCAACGCGCACGCCTGACGTGGGAACGCATGTTTCGGCTGCTGGAGCGCTACGCGCTTCCGCCGCCACGCATCGCGCGACCATGGCAGCCTCGAGCAGCGAACCCGTGACCCGAAGAGCCGGATGCGGGAATTCCGCACGTCCGGATCCGTGGGGGGCCGGGAGGGAAACCTCCCGGCCTACCCGACGCCATCCAGTGACACCGGAAAGCGGGCCAACTTGAGCACGTCCAAGGCAGGCCTCGCCCGTCGCGACCCGCTCGGAGTCGCTCGGGTGCTCGGTCAGTCGGCATCGGCTCCCACTAAGTCGGTCGGGTCGCGCGCCCTCGACACCGTCGGCATCTCGCGGGGCAAACCGAGGCTCTCCAGGACGAGGCCCACCAGAGCGGGCTCGGTCACCTCGCCGAGCACGCGGAGCCGCCCTCCGCAGCTTGCGCAGCAGAGCACGTCCACCTCGAAACTGCGTCGAAGCAGGGTCGCCCAGTCAATGCGCGGGGAGGCGGCGTAGAGCGAGCCCCCGAGCAGGCGGCTCCAATGCTTCGCGCTGAGGACGTTGGGGGCGAGCAGCACCGCTTTCGGGAGGACCGCGGCGGTATCGTTCCCTCGATCGGAGGTCAGCACCCTGTCGACGACCGGCGCCGCGGGGGTCGACCGAACGCGCTCCCCAGATGAACCTGGTTCCTCGAAGACGGACGACTACCCATCCACAACAACATGAGCGAGCTGGCGCTCCGTCGCGAAGCGGTCGGCCGAAAGAACTGGCTCTTCGTCGGCAGCGACGACGCCGGCGCCGTCAACGCTCTCTTCACGTCGCTGCTCGCGAGCTGCCAGCTCTTCGACATCGAGCCCTGGTCGTATCTGCGCGACGTATTCTGCCTGCTGCCGCAGTGGCCCGAGCATGCGCTGCTCGACCTCGCCCCGCTGCACTGGAACAAGACCAAGGCGCGAGACGACGTCCCAGCACTGCTCGACGCCAACCGATTCCGCAAGCTCACGCTCGACGCTCGCGCGTAATTCCAGGCCGGGGCACCGCGCAGGCCGCGGACGCGATTCGTCGAACGGATGCGTCACCCTTCGGGCGGACGGCGCAGGACATGCTCGAGAATGCGGGCAATCGGCCTCGCTGTCATCCGCTCGAAGCCGGTGCGCGCGATGCCGGCCCGCTCCGCGTCACGACCGAGTTAGTGCAGGCAGGCTGCGACCAGCCCGTCATAGGGGACCTCGCGTTACTGGCCATCGCTTCTCTCGGAGAACTCTCAGGACGGCGTTACCCGGACGATCCAGCCGTTACGCCGGTGGGCTCCGCGGTGGGAAGCACACCATGTGATCGGCGACAACATGTTTGCCGAGCCACGACAATTTTAGCGTAAGATGACCTGAAACTTGTCCCACAGCGCGCGATGGCGAGCGATAATGGTCTTCGCATCGACGTTGACCGACGCGCCGCGTTTGAGCGCCTCCTGGGCAACGTCGACCCTCCCGGTGCTCGAAGCCCACAGAAGGTCGACCTCCGGATCGTCGACCCCCTGTTCCCTAAGGAACTCTACGAACTGGGGAAGTACGTGGTGCGGGCTGTCATCCTCCATCGAGAACAAGACTTGCGTAAGGACGTCATGCGGTCGTGCACGACGCAGCTTGTCGATAGCGCCGGGAAGATCCTCAAGGTTTGCGGATATCGCCGTGAGCTGGTCGTCGGTCACGCCGTCAAGTAATTTCTCCAGCCGCGCTGCCTGCAAGGCAGCCGACATTGGGTTGCCGCCCTGCAGAACGCCGGCCAATTGCAAGCCGAATGCCCGCCAAGGTTCCGATCGCTTTCCCGATTCGGTCGCCTCCCTGCCCTTGTCGGCAGCAAACGAATGGTAGGCGATAGCCGTGGGCGAACACAGGAACATCTGAATGACGGCGCGCTCAGGCTTGATGTCGATGAAGCCCGGGGAGGAGGCATCGTCCCGTTGTTTACTGTCTTGCTGCGTGTAGAGTGCGCCCTTGACCATCAGGCTGCGCAACGCGGCCAGAAGGCCCGCGGTATCTGATTTGACTCGCTCGGCCGACTGGAAACCGCTCGTCGCCACCGTTCGCGTAACATGCACCGCGTAGAGGCTAATGAAGGCGGCGACCACCGCGAGAATGG
>PLIR01000129.1 GCA_003139415.1 Myxococcales bacterium
ACCGGCGCGATGTTCGTGACGCCCGTGCAGATCCCCGAACCGCTCGGGTATTCGCATTTGTAGATGGCATACTCGCAACCCGTCCCCGGGCATGCGGTCCCGGGCGACTTCGTGTTCCACGGATATTCCCTTTGCTTGTTGCCCCCCGCGGCCGCGTACTCCCACTCGGCCTCGCTCGGCAAGAAGCCCCCGTCCCAGATACAGAACGCGTACGCCTCCCACCAGTTCGCGCAGTTGATGGGAAGGTTCTCCTGGCTACCTGCCGTATCCGTCCAAGTCGAAAACTCGGTACTGCAAGCCAGGTTCGCGTTGGTTGGCGCGATGTAGTTGTCGTGCTTCGCGACCCAGCCCTCCTCGTAGGTCAGCGCTCCGCCGTCGACGAGCTCGGACGAGCTGTTGAGGAGTCCGAGCCCAGCGTTGAGGTAAGTGTGCTTTCCGGAGCCATTCGGCGGCGTCCAGCCCAGCGGGGCCCCGCCGTCGCTGTTGGGCTTGACCGCGTTCACGAACTGCCGGAACCGACCCACCGTCACGTCGTACTCGTCGAGGCGGAAGGTGCTGATGGTCGCGGGATCGGCTTCGCCCGTGCCTCCGTCGCCGACGTTGGTGTACGTGCGGAAGTACGTTCCTCCAGGGACCTCCAGGCTCGTGCAGCAGCTCGCGCCGCCGTCTCCGCAGTTGCTGAGACCCGCCCCCGTCGTCTGGCAGCTCGCCGGACTCGCTCCTGGCCCCGCATCGACGGAGCCGGCCATGATGTGGATGACGGGGTCGGGCGCCGCTGGAACGGCGTCGTCTTCTGCTTTGACGCCACACCCGACGAGGACGCCTGCGACGAGGATCAGCGGGAGAAGGAGAAAGAATCGCGGTTGCATCGTGGGCCTGCCTTGGTGTGAGAGGAGCTGCCGCCTCCCGACCAACACGTGAGCCGGTTGGGCCCCGACGTCAATGGTCAATATCCGAGCGCAGGCTTGGTCGCGGGACCATTCGAATTTCGGAAAACGAGCCTTCGAATTTCGGAAAAGATGCTGTTCAGCCGTGCTCAATCCGCGGGCCGAGCGATGAGGACCGCGGCCATCTCATCGGCCCACTACGATCCGACGACGCGGTTTCGGCCCTCGTGCTTGGCTTGATAGAGGGCCTTGTCGGCGAGCGCGACGAGGTCGGTGTTGGGCTCGATGGCCTGGTCGGTGCTCGCGATCCCGATCGAAACTGTGACGCGTGGGAAGTCCCGTTCGGAGGTCACCTGGGCCTCGATGCCTCGGCGAAGTCGTTCCCCCAGAAACATCGCCTGCTTGAGCGACGTCTCCGGTGCGAGAATCATGAACTCCTCGCCCCCGTAGCGGCCGACGAGATCCGTGTCTCGGATCGTCCCCGCGAGCGTCCCGGCGACGGCGGCCAAGACCATGTCCCCGACGGGGTGCCCATGGGTATCGTTCACCTTCTTGAAGTTATCGATATCGATCATTAGGCAGGAGAATGGATTTCGGTAACGCTTTGCCCGCTTGAACTCCAGCGTCAGCCTTTCGGTCAGCACCCGACGGTTGGCGAGTTGGGTCAACGGGTCGAGTGTCGCGAGCGCGGAAAGGCGAACGTTCGCGGCCTCCAGCTGGTCGGCGAGACGCTTGATCCGGAGCATCGACGAGACGCGGATCTGCAACTCCAGGAGATTGACGGGCTTGCTGAGAAACTCGTCGGCGCCCGCCGCCAGACCCCGACGCTTGGACTCGATATCTTCGAGCGACGTCAAGAGAATGACCGGCACGAACTGAGCCTCGCGCTTGAATCGGCCGGCGATCTTGAAGCCATCGACGTGCGGCATCACGACGTCGAGCAGGACGATGTCCGGGGCGGCCTCCCGATGCAGCCGCAGCGCTTCGGCGAAGGTGTGGGCGACGAACGGGATCGCTCCCCATTCTTCCACGCTGCGGGCGAGATAACGACACTGGAGCGGTTCGTCGTCCACGATGAGAATGTGCGCTCCCTGGATGGAGGCCTGAGCCGCCTCGAACGGGAGGGAGGAGTCGCTCATCGCATTCCACCCTCTCGGCAAGCTAATCCCGGGCGCACGTCCTCGACCGGAGCCAGAGAGATGGTGTCCACCACGTTCGTTCCCCCCGTGACGCCGACTCGCAGTAGGCGTGCCACGTCGGCATAAGAAGGGGGGGGCGGGCGGAAGAGGAGGCACGCTCTCAAAAGCCACCCACTTCCGTCGCGCCGGCAGGAGCGCACTGCCTTAGAACGATTGGCGTTTTCAGCCATTGCACACGACGATCGAAATACGGCGCTTTCGGGGACGCGCCAGCAATCGCGGGAGTTCTCCGGTCGCCCAATGGCCCCACATTTGTATCTTGCGAACGGACTTGGGCAATCTACCTCGACTGCGGAGTCGGACATCGCGAACTGGGCGTGAGCGGCGGCGCTCGCTCGTCACGGATCGACGCGGCTCGGGGAGACGGACCGACCCGAGGCAAACGCGTACGCTGCGCCCGCGACAAGTGAAGCCAGCGGAAGGAGGAGCGCCATCTGGTGAAACTTGGTCGCGCCCGCAGCGCCGGCGACGGCCCCGCTCGTGAAGGCCGCCGCGATAATTCCGAGCAGGCCAATCCGCGCCACGACCGGTCGCTGCGGTGGCGTCGCCCCGAACGATAGCTTCGGCCGCCAGGCGTCCGAGGCTCGGCCGTGCAGCCACCGGAACCAGCGCGCGCTCTCGATCCCCAGGTCAGTCACCACCCCCGTGAGGTGGGTCGTGCGGATGACCGCGCCGGACAAACGCGTCACGAGGCTGTTCTGGACCCCCATCGCCACGCAGAGCGTGGCGCCCTCGAGAGATCGAATGCGGTCGCCGCCCGCGGTGAACATTGCCAGGAACCCAAAGAGGAGGAAAGCCTCGAGGGCCAGCGAGGTGCCGTATGCGTAGGCCGCGCTGCCGAACACTTCGCTCTCGATAATCATGCTGGCCACGAAGGAACCGCAGAAGAACGCGACGATCATGGCCATGGTACTCGCGGCGGCGGTCCATTCGCGCGACGCGACGTCGTTCGCCAACCTCCCGACGTTGCCGGTGACGTGCGAGGTGAAGGCTCCGATGAGGACGAAGCCCGCCGAGTTGACGAATCCGCCGACGAGCGCCAGGTAGGCGGCCAAAACGGCGTTCTGGCGAGGCGATCGGCTCGGGCCCTGATGCTTGAACAACGGACGCTCGGGGGAAGGTATCGGTTGCCGCGGGCACGGGGACGATGCGCGGCGAGTGATCCGCGCGCCGTCTCCTATTCGGCCTTGGCGTTGGCGGTGGTCGGGAGTTCGGACGTGGCCGCCACCTCGTTCGTCGTTGCGACGGCGAACTGGGACGCCGAACTGAGGACGACGCAGTTTCTGCCGGCGCGCTTCGATTCGTACATGGCAGCGTCGGCGGCCTCCACGAGCGAGCGTGGCATCGGCGTAGCCGCCGAGAACTCCGCGACGCCGAAGGAGGCGGTGATCCCCCGCGTCCCACCCGACGTGAAACGCTTCTCGATGCGCGCGCGGAGCCGCTCCGCGAAGTGCATCGCGTCGTCCGCGGTGGTCTCGCGCAAGAGGACGCAGAACTCCTCGCCGCCGTAGCGATAGGCGGTGTCGGTCGTGCGTACGCAGCCAGCGATGACCTCGGCCACTTCCTGCAGAGCCGTATCGGCTTGCGGATGACCGTGTGAGTCGTTGAACGCCTTGAAATGGTCGACGTCCATCATCACGAAAGCCAGCGGACGTCGATAGCGCGCGCACCGTTTGCACTCGGCATCGAGGTCTTCTTCGAGACGGCGCCGGTTGAAGAGCCGGGTCAGCGCATCCTGCTGGCTTCGCTCCTCGACGACTTCGTGAAGTCGCGCCGATTCGACGGCGGTGGCCGCGTGCGTGGCGAGCATCTCGAGGACCTCGACCTCCTTTACCGTCGCGACGGTCGCCTCGGCGTGGCGCGCTTCCAGCGCGCCCACGACACGCGCCCCCACGATGAGGGGTACCGCGATCGCCATGACCAGCCCCACGTTGCCGTCGCCGAATCGCACTTGACCGCCGGCGCCCTCGAACGCGATTCGCCCCGACTTCGCCGCGCGCCCCGCGACTCCATGTCCCATCTCGACCGGAGCCTCCGACTGCGCGGCGCTTTCGCCCGCTTCGGAGTTGACGAGGCGCTTCTGCTCGTCGTCCATGAGCCACACGAGCACGCGCTCGTAGCCGCCGACGGCGGCGGTACTCTGCCGCACGGCCCCCACGACGTACGCGAGATTGAGGCTCTCGGAGAACTCGCGACTCGCGTCGAGGATCTGACGCAATTGGATGGAGTGGGCGCGAAGCGCCTGGTCACGGGATTCGCCGATCGTTCGCGCCGCAGCGAGCGCGCCCACCATGTCGTTGAGCCCCTCGCCAAGCTGGCGTAGCTCGCGCGGACCGGCGGGGGCAACCGCCTCCAGAGTTCCGTCGCGAACGCTGCCAATATGGCCCAGCAACGCGGCGACAGGCGTGACTATCGAATCACGTAGCGCACGATGCTGACGAATGGCGAGAAACAATATGGCGATGAAGACTGCGAGCTCGAGGACGACGCGGGCCGCGACCGCTTGCTGGTCCTGCCGAGACAAGACTTCGTTGCGCCGATTGAGGCTCTCGGCGAACTCACGCTCCTCGGTCCGATAGGCGTCGAAGAGTGCCTTGCCTTCGGGCATCGCCGGGGCGATGCTGCCGGGCCGCGTGTCGGCCGCAGCGGCGGCCCATCGCGCGCGCCAGTTCTCTTCGGCCAACCGCGTTCCGAGCATCGATGCGGCCAGTTCGGGGACGGAGCCTACGTACGCGGGGAGGACGTCGTTGGCTCGAGCCAGCCGACTGGCCCCGCTGGTGTAGGCCTCGAGGAAGCGAGCGTCGCGAGTCATCATGTAGCCGCGGAGCCCATTTTCTTCGTCGATCATCGCCGCGTAGGCGGCGCCCTCCGCCGTCACCGCCAGGCGGCTCCGTTCGAGCTCGGGCGTCAGCCAAACCCATGTGACCCCGTACGCGAGCGCCGTCAGCAAGCCCGCCGCGGCAACGAGCGCGCCCAAGAGTATGAACGCCCTGCTGAGCTGCTGCGCAAGCGAGCGATCCTGTGGACGGGGTCTCACGGCGCCAAACCCGCGGCCAAATCGTCTCGCGAGTAGGCCACCATGGCCAAGAAGGCATCGTTGGCCGCCACGATCTTGCCGGAATGCTCGGCCACGATGATCCCGGCGAGCCCGGACTCGCCCAGTCTCCGAAACCGTCCCTCGCTCTCCCGTAGCGCGTCTTCGGCCACGCGGCGTGCTCGACGCTCTTTGCTCTCTCGGAGCTCGCGCGCCACGGCCGGCACCAACCGACTGAGCCTGTTTTTGAGCACGTAGTCGTGCGCTCCCGCGCGCATCGCGTCCACGGCCGTCTCTTCGCCAATCGTGCCCGACACCAGGATGAACGGGATGTCCCGGCCCATGCCCCGCGCATCGGCGAGCGCGGCCGCCCCGTTATAGCCGGGGAGCGCGTAGTCCGAGATGATCGCGTCCCAGTCCTTCTCTCGAAGGGCGTCCTTGAACGCGGCCCGGGTTTCGACCCGCTCGAACCTCGGATCGAACCCACCTCGCCGAAGCTCTCGCATGATGAGCGCGGAGTCGTTCTCCGAGTCCTCGACGTGCAGAACCCGGAGCGGCTTTCGCGGCGCCGCATCGAGCGGGACGCCGATCACGGGTTCGGCGCCCTCGGCGCCGCCGTGGGAGGACCGAGGGTGAAGAAGAAGGTGGCGCCCCGGCCCACCTCACTTTCCGCCCAAATCTGGCCGCCGTGCTTGCGGACGATGCGATGCACCGTCGCGAGACCGATCCCGGAGCCCGGGAAGTCACTGTCGGCGTGCAAACGCTGGAACGCTCCGAAGAGCCGGGCCGCGTGCTCCATCTCGAACCCCGCCCCGTCGGTCGCGAACGAAGTAGGCCGGCCGCCCGTCCTTGGAGGCGACGCCGAACTCGATGCGAGCGTTTGGGCGCTTGCTCGTGAACTTCCAGGCGTTGCCGAGGAGGTTTTCCACGACGACGGCGAGCAAGTTGGCGTCCCCCTCGGCCGTCAAGCCCTCCTGAACGACGAACTCCACGTTGCGCGCCGAGTCGCTTTCGTGGAGTCGCTGCCCAATCCCGTGGGCCATGCTGGTGAGATCCACCCCCTCTCTACGCAGCTCGGCGCGAGTGACGCGCGAGAGAGAGAGCAGATCGTCTATCAAATGAGCCATCCGTTGCGCGGCTGCGCACACTCGAGCGAGATGGCTCTTTCCCTGCGCATCGAGCTGGTCGCCGTTGTCCTCGAGGATCGCCTGACTTAAGCCCTCGATGCTCCGGAGCGGCGTCCGCAGATCGTGGGCCACGGAGTAGCTGAAGGCCTCCAGCTCGCGGTTCGCGGCGTCCGCCTCGACGTTCGCCCGCCGGAGCCCCTCTTCTGTCTCCTTCACGGTGTCGATGTTCGTACACGTGCCGTACCAGCGCGTGACTCGTCCCTCCGGATCCCGGACCGGCAGCGCCCGCCTCAAGAACCAATGGTAGCTTCCCGTTCTCTCCCTCAGCCGATACTCGATTTCATAGGGATCGCCCGACCGTGTGGCCGAGTGCCAACGCTCCAGACAGCGCTCTTGATCGTTCGGATGGACCACGTCGGTCCAGCTCTCGTCTCCCGCGATTCCCTCCGGTCGTCCGGTGAACTGGTACCAGCGCCGATTGTAGTAGTCGAAGTGACCGTCAGGGCCGGCCGCCCATACGATCTGAGGCATCGAGTCGGCCAGTTCTCGGAATTGCCTCTCGCCGTCGCGCAACGTTTGCTCGGTGCGCCTGCGCTCGGTGATGTCGGTATGGATGCCGGCCCATTCGCGCACGCTCCCATCCTCGGCGAACACCGGCACGGCCCGGACCGAGAAGTATCGATACTGTCCGTCGCGACGACGAAGGCGGTGCTCCAGCGCGTATGGGATACCCCCCGACACGGCGCGCGCCCACGCTTCGGCGTGGGAGGCGCGGTCGTCGTGATGCAAGGCATCGAGCCAGCCGCGGCCCACGTATTGAGCGAATGTTTGCCCCGTGAAGGCCGCCCAGCTGGGCTGATCCCCAGCCATTTCGCCTTCGGCATCGCAGGTCCAGATGACTTGCGCGATCGCCGCGACCAGCGACTTGTAGCGGTCCAAATGGAGGCGAATGTCCTCCTCAGCCTCCCTCTCCCGCTCGACGGCTACACGCTCGAGCTCGGCAACGAGGAGTCTGCTCCGTGCCAGAGCTTCGGCGTCGCTGTTCCCCTCGAGAGTGTTCATTGTTCTGGAGTCGCTTTGCTCCGGCTGAAACAACGTAACCACGGTTCCCCCGCCTCGTGGACGCGAGCGACGGCCTTGGCTTTGGCAAAAAGCACGGGCGTCGATGCGCAATTTCACCTGCCTGCGGGAGGCCCACTACACCAAAGGTGAATCGACGCGTGCATGAATTGCGCAGCACTCACGCGAGCGTGCGGTTGGGTGTCAAAGTTGCACTTGCCGCCGGATTCGTTGGGGGGCACGCGATGGGGACTGCTCATATCAAGGTCGACGGCACGGACTTCGAAGAGGGTTCGACGGCGCACCTCGAGAAAGTCGAGGAGATGCGCGGAATCGAAGGTCGCGCGAGATTCGTCGCCGACGATCTCGAGAAAGTCGCCCAGGAACGAAGGGTTACGTTGCAGGACGAAAAGTTGGCGCGCGCGAACGCGGCCATCCGTCAATGCGAAGCCAGCTTTCGCGTGCTCGTGAACGGTGTAAGGGATTATGCGCTCTTCATGCTCGATCCGTCCGGTCACGTGGTGAGCTGGAACGCGGGGGCCGAGCGCGTCAAAGGGTACGCCGCCCGGGAAATTCTCGGAAAGCACCTCTCCATCTTCTACGAACCCGCGGACGTGAAGGATGGACGCCCACAGAGAACTTTGGCCGCCGCGGCGACGACGGGCCGGGCGGAAGACGAGGGATGGCGCGTTCGCAAGGACGGTTCGACGTTCTGGGCCAATGTGGTCTTGGCTCCGGTCCACGACGCCGCCGGCGTTCTCCTCGGGTTCGCAAAGGTGACGCACGACCTCACGGAGCGGCGACACTTGGAGGAGCAGCTGCACCAATCGCAGAAGATGGAGGCCATCGGGATCCTCGCGGGAGGCCTCGCCCACGACTTCAACAATCTCTTGTCGATCGTCCTCAGCTACAGCGAGCTGCTCGCCGCCGACTTGAGAGACGACGACCCGATGCGCCCGGACCTCGGCGAGATTCACCTTGCGGGTTTGCGGGGCGTCGCTCTGATGCGGCAGTTGCTCGCATTCAGCCGACAGCAGGAGTTGCATCCAAAACTCGTCGACCTCACTCAGGTCGTTCAGGGGATGGATAGGATGTTGCGGCGCCTCATCGGCGAGGACGTGGAGCTGTCCGTGATCTGCGTGCCGGTGCTCGGCAAGGTTCTGGTGGATCCGGGGCAGATGGAACAGGTGATCATGAACCTTGCCGTGAACGCGCGCGATGCGATGCCCGGTGGCGGCAAGCTCACCATCGAGACCGCGGAAGTGGTTCTCGACGAGGAATACGCTTCGGCGCATCCCGGCGTGAAGCCGGGGCCTCACATCATGTTGGCCGTGAGCGATACCGGCGCCGGCATGGACGAGGCGACGCAGGCTCGGATGTTCGATCCGTTCTTCACCACCAAGGAGGCGGGGAAGGGCACCGGGCTTGGGCTAGCGACCGTGTTCGGGATCATCCGGCAGAGTCGTGGAACGATCGCGGCTCGCAGCGAGCCCGGGAAGGGCACGGAGATTACGATCTACCTTCCGACGGCCGACAAAGACGCGATCCAGCGCGTGTCGACGAATCCCCCGCCGCGCCCCGTGCTCGGCGGCTCCGAAACCATCCTGCTCGTCGAGGACGACGAGCCGGTTCGCGCGCTGACGCGCACGATTCTGCGTAAGTACGGGTACGACGTCGTCGAAGCTCAGAGCGGAGGCGATGCATTCCTCTTGTGCGAGCAGCATCCGACGGTCATCCACCTTCTCTTGACCGACGTCGTGATGCCGCGCATGAGCGGAGCGCAGTTGGCGGATCGACTCGTCGCGATCCGTCCCGAGATGAAGGTGCTCTACATGTCCGGTTACGCAAACGACGCGGTCATGCGTCGGACCGTTCTCGGGTCCCCGAACGCGTTCGTTCAGAAGCCGATCACGCCGGAGACCCTCGCCCGCAAAGTTCGCGACACTCTCGACGGGGAACGCCGCGCTCCGAGCTGACGCTTACGAGCCACCTTCTCGGGTCAGCGTGACTCGGCCCGGAGGGAACGCAACCTTGGCTCGAAAGATGCGTACGAAGGCTACCGCGGCTGCGGGAGGCGGGGTCCATGAAATTCCTGTTGTGTGCGGTGTCCGACGGATTTGCGGCAAGGGCCAGGCAAGCGCTGCCAGAGGATTGTCATGAGTTCTCGAGGGCATTGGACGCGTCGGGGGCCCTGCGCCTGATGGACGCCGACTGCCCGTCCGTCGTCATCGTGGGGGGAGCCTCGGGTCGAGCCACCGCGGATTCGTGCAAACAACTTCGCGCTGCCGCGAGTCGCGAGGGCGCCGTGATCGTTGCAGTGGTGATCGACCGCTCGGGGGACGAGGCGCTTCTTCTGGAGGCCGGCGCCGACGACTTCGTGGTCGAATCGTCCGCGGAACGTGTGCTGCGGTGTCGGCTATTGGCGGCTCTGCACGACGCCCCGAGCATCGCTTCCAGCCGAGACGCAGACCACGCTCGCGCGCAATTCTTCCATTTGTCTCTCCAACTTCAATGCGCAGTCGGACTCGATGGCTACTTCACGATGCTCAATCCCGCCTGGACCAAGGCTCTCGGATGGTCGTCGACGGAGCTCCTGTCGAAGCCGTGGTGGGACTTGGTCGACCCTGGCGCGCCGGAGCCGGCGACGGAAGCCGCGGCGGACTCGGGGCCGTGGCAGCCAGTCGCCGGTCAAGTCGGCAGGTATCGGTGCAAAGATGGATCCTGGCGCTGGCTGGAGTGGCAGGCCGCGACCACGCTCGAAGGGGGTGTCGTCTACGCCGTCGCCAACGACGTCACCGCGACCCGGGCAACCAAGGAAGCGCTGAGCGAGCTGTCCGAGAGCCTGGCGACCACGCTCGACAGCATCGGCGATGGCGTCGTCGCGACGAACGTGGCGGGCCAGGTCACCCGCATGAACCCCGTCGCCGAAGATCTCACCCGGTGGAGCTTCGCTGAAGCCAAAGGGAGGTCACTCGTGGACGTCCTCCCGCTCGTCAACACCGACACCTGTGACGCCGTCGAGAACCCGATCGCTCGAGCCCTTCGAGAGGGCTTCGTCGTCAAACTTCCAAACCATACAGAACTCCTCCGCCGAGACGGCACCAAGATCCCGATCGGAGACAGTTGCGCTCCCATCCGGGCCGGCGATGGGACGGTCAACGGAGCCGTGTTCGTCTTCCGCGATCTGACCAGACAAAAGATCGCGGAGGCCATGCAGGCCAAGTCGGAGAGGCAGCTTGTCTTTGCCGACCGAATGGCTGCAGTCGGCACTCTCGCAGCGGGCGTCGCACACGAGATCAACAATCCACTGACCTTCGTCGTTGCAAACGTCGACACGGCGCTCGAAGAAATTGGCGCGATCCTCCGGGGATCGCCGCCAGACCGGATGAAAGAATTGGAAGAGATGCTGATCGAAGCCCGGCATGGCGTCGATCGGGTGACTACGATCGTGCGCGCCCTCAAGACGTTTTCGCGAATCGAGGAGGAGAGATTGGGTCCCATCGACGTCATCCCCGTGATTGACCTTGCCATCAGCATGACTCTCAACGAGATTCGCCATCGCGCCCGACTCGTGAAGGAATACGGCCCGCTCCCTCTCGTCGACGCGGACGGCGCGCGGCTCGGGCAGGTATTCATCAATCTTCTGGTGAATGCCGCCCACGCTTTCCCGGGCGGAAGCACGGACGCGAACGAGATTCGCGTCGTCACCTTCACCGATGTCGACGGCCGCGCGGTCGTGGAGGTGCGCGACACCGGAGCCGGCATCCCGGCGCCCCTTCTGGGCCGCGTCTTCGACCCGTTCTTCACCACCAAGCCGATCGGTCTCGGAACGGGGCTCGGACTCTCGATTAGCCATAGCATCGTGACGGGAATGGGCGGAGAGATCTCGGCCAAGAGCGAGCTCGGACACGGGACGACCCTCCGGATCACTCTGCCGCCGTCCAGCTCGCCCGCTGTCCAACCGCTCGCGGTGGACGGCGCGTCGAAGGCCGGTTCAGCGCGAAGCGCCACCGTGCTGGTCGTCGATGACGAGCAGGCGATCGGTCTCGCGATCCGTCGCGTCCTGGCCGCGCATGATGTGACCGTCGTCACGACGGCGCAGGCCGCGCTGGATCTGCTGGCCGAGGGGACGTGGTTCGACATGGTGCTTTCCGATCTGATGATGCCGGGCATGTCGGGTATGGAGCTCTACCGCGAGATTGCGAGGCGCGATCCGGAGGTCGCGCAGAGGGTCGTGTTTCTCACCGGAGGAGCCTTCACTGCGGAGGCCCGCGCCTTTCTCGACGGGGTCGGCAACGAACGGATCAACAAGCCGTTCGACTCAAAAGCATTGAGAGAGATGGTTCAGACCTTCGCCGAGCGTGGTCGTCCGGAGCGCGTTCTCCGCCATACGACGGCTGCTGCCCCCGAAGCCGTCGTCGCGCAGCGATAAAGTCGCAGCGCTCCAGGAGACCCGCGATGGATGTCAGGGATTCTCGCATTTTGGTCGTCGACGACGATCGCGCGGTGCTCGGAACCTACCTGCGGGCGCTCGACGCATACGCGCCGCTGCAGGCCGATGACGGCGTCGAGGCCCGGGCGATTCTGTCCGCGGTTCAAGTCGATGTCGTTCTTTGCGACCTCCAGATGCCGCGAATGAACGGACTCGACCTCATGCGGTGGGCCAAAGAGCACTGCCAACACCCCCTGTGGGTCGTCGTCTCCGGCCAAGGCACGTTCGAAGATGTCGCCCAGGCCCTCAAGCTCGGCGCGTTCGACTTCGTCTGCAAGCCGATCCAATCTCCCCTGCAGCTGCAGACCGTCGTCGCGAACGCGGTTGGCCATCAGGTGATTCTTGCCGAGCGTGCTCTTTTGGTCCGTGCGTTGGCGGACAACACCCTCGAACTCGCCGAGAGTCACGGAAAGCTCGAGGGCGCGAACGCCGTGCTTCGTGAACAGCAGGCCATGCTCGACCAGGATCTTCAGCGCGCCGAGCGCATCCTGCGAGCGCTTCTGCCACGCGAGCTTGGACCTTACGACCGGATGCAGATCAACGTGGCCTACGGCCCCAGTAAGTCGATCGGAGGCGATTTATACGGAGCGGCGATGCTCGATGAACGCCACCTCGCGGTCTACGTGGCGGACGCGGCCGGTCATGGAGTGAGCGCGGCCCTCCTCGCCGTGCTCTTCCACCAGCGGCTCTCGACTGTCGACGCTCTTCGGCGAACACCGGCCGCGCTGCTTCGCGATCTGAACCGCGGGCTGTTCGAAGAGTGTCACGCCTCCGGGCTGTTCGTCACCGCCGTATACGCGCTGATCGATACGATCGCGCGTACCGCGACGATCGCGTCGGCGGGGCATCCACCGGGGCTCGTCCTTCGAGGTGCGGGGATCGACCGGCGCCTCGAGAAGACCGGCCCCGCGCTCGGGTTGGCGCCCGATGCAAGTTACGGGGAGCACCGGATCTCGCTCGCAGACGGCGATCGACTGCTCCTCTACACCGATGGCCTAATCGGCGCGATGGGAGAGCGCGCCGGGAGCCTGGGTTCGATCCTGGGCGCAGTCTCCTCCGACGCAGAGGACGGGGCTAGCGTGGTGGACTACCTGAGAAGGTGGGCGGAGCGCGGCGAGGACGACGTGACGATCCTCTTGCTCACCGCGAGCAGTGGAGCGTCGACGGTCGATGCGGATCAGGCCCCGACGTTTCGCACCGTCCCAGACGATTGCCCGCTCTCGGTTGGATCCGCCGCCGGCACGACATGGGTCGCGGTTCGGGGGCATGCCACATGGAAGGACGCCGGCGTTCTGCGCGATGCATGCATCGAGGCTCTCGACGCGGGGCGAGGGGTGATCGTCGATCTCGCGCTATGCACGATGCTCGACAGCACCATGCTGGGAACCTTACACGAGCTCGTCACGCGAGGAGAACCCGGCCCGCCGTTCGGTCTGCAGAGCGCGGGCAAGGAGATCCGCGTACTTTTCGCCGAGCTGGCGATGACCCAGGTACTTTGCGCCGTCGCGCCGTGCGCCCGCCCCGCGCCCCGCGCCATGACCGAGTTGCGCGGAAGGAGCGACGCGACGACGCACGACGTCGTCCTGCATGCGCACGAGTTACTGGCAGAACTCAGCGCCAGCAACGCCAAGCAATTTCAGCCGGTCATTGATGCGCTCCGCGGAAACCCGGACGGCCAGGCCACGCAAGTCTCCTGAGATACTTCACCAGGTAGGTGCCGGGAACGCGTTGCCCGGCTTGGCAAGAAGGTAACCCTGCAAGAAGTGGCAACCGATGGAGACGAGGACATCGCGCTCTGCCGGCGTCTCGACGCCTTCGGCTACCACCATCATGCCAAGCTCTTCGCAAAGGGACGTCATCGAGCGGACCAACGTCTTCTTCATGGGGCTGGAGTCAATATCCCGAATCAGCGACATATCGAGCTTCACGAACTCGGGCTCCAAGGTCGCGAAGCTCGTGAGGCCGGCGTAGCCGGCGCCGAGGTCGTCGACGGCAATTCGAAAGCCCATTTCCCGCAGGGCCGCCACCTTTGCTCGAAGGTCTTTGACCTGCTCGAGCGAAGCGCGCTCCGTGATTTCGAGCACGACGCGACCCGCGAACGCGGATAGAGGCGACCGGGCGGAGAACAACGTCTCATCCATCAGATCGTGAGCGTGCAGGTTCACGAAGAACACGGCGGTCGGAGAAGCTCGGGCGATGGGTACGCAAACCGCCGCTCGGATCGTTCGGCCGAGATCGTCCAGGCGCCCGAGCCGCTCTGCTGCGTCCAAGATGGCTCCCGGGTGGGGCAATGCGCTCTCCTCGCAGCGTAGGAGGGCCTCGTAGCCGAAGACCGCTCGATCCAGTGGGCGCACGATTGGTTGGTATGCCATCCAGAGCGTCGCGAGGGCCTTTTCGAAGTGGGCTGCAAGGGCCAGGCGATCGCCCGCGGCGAGCCCTCCGCCGCCTCCCAGGACCAGTGCCTTGCGCTTGAGTTTGGCCATCCGTTTGAGGCGAACCGCGCGCGAGAGCACCTTTTGCAGATCCTCCATGGTCACGGGCTTGATCAAATATCTGAGGGCGCCGTGCTCGACGGCCAGCGCCGCGTA
>PLIR01000299.1 GCA_003139415.1 Myxococcales bacterium
GCGCAAGCGCGGGCGCGGGCGCAAGCGCGGACGCAAGCGCAGGCGCGGACGCCAGCGTCGCCAATGTCGTCGATGTTGGGGCGGCGCACTGCACGTATTAGGCGGACATTCGGCGCGCGAGTTCGCCCGACCGATCCAACGCGGCGAGGTCGTCGAAGCCGCCGATGGCCGCGTCGCCGATGAAGATCTGCGGCACTGTGCGGCGCTTCGTCGTATCGAGCAGCCAGGCGCGCTTTGCGTCATCGCCCGATACGTCGACCTCGCGGTATTCGATGCCGCGCTCGCCGAGCAGGCGCTTGGCGGCGACGCAGTACGGGCAGACGCGGGTCGTGTAGACGGTGACCTCGGGACGCATGGGGAGAACTCCTATCGTGTCGACGAGGCCCCCGGCGAAGCCTAGGACGCCACTGTCACATGCTAATTTACGCACGCATGGCGGCGGAGCAAACGATCCACCTCGACCGATACGCCGCGGATGCCAAAGCGCTCGTCGCCGGCGCGCAGACTCTGGCCGACGAACGCCGTCACGCCCAGGTCGAACCGGTTCACCTCCTTGCCCGCGCCATTGAGCGGGATCGCGGCGTCCAGGAGGTATTCCGCCGGGCCGGCGCCGATCCGGCCGATGTCACCACCGAGGCGGAGTCGGCGCTCGCCCGCGTCGCCAAGGCCTCGGGAGGGCTCGCGTATCTGTCGAGCACCATGCTTCAGCTCCTCTCCCGGGCCGAGCGGGAGGCCGGGTCGGGGCCCGTCGATGTCGAGCACCTGCTGAACGCGCTCTCCCAGGAGATCCGCGGGCCGGCGGCCGTCGTTCTGCAGGCGTTCGGGCTCGGGCCCGGGAGCTTCCGGCCCCACATGGCTGCGCTCAAGTCGGTGCCGCGCGAGGCCCCCCAGCCGGCCGGGTCGGGGAGCGGGGACGCCCTCGCGCGGTTCACCCACGACCTCGTCGATCGCGCCCGGCGCGGCGACTTCGATCCCGTCATCGGCAGGGACACCGAGGTGCGGCGCCTGCTGCAGGTCCTCGAGCGCCGGCAGAAGAATCACCCCTTGCTCGTCGGCGAGGCGGGCATCGGCAAGACCGCCATCGTCCGCGGCCTCGCGATGCGCATCGCCGCGGGCGACGTACCCGAGAGCATCGGCAAACTGCACCTGCTCGAGCTCGAGACGGGCCAGCTCGTCGCCGGGGCCAAGCTGCGCGGCGAGATCGAAGAGCGCCTGCGCCAGGTGATCGCCGCCGCGTCGGCGGCGAGCGCCGGCAAGGAGGCTGTCCTCTACGTCGGCGGCATCGACTCGCTCATCGGGCAGGGCGCGGCCGGCAGCGGGGTCGGCGATCTGCTCAAGCCCCTGCTCGCCCGCGGCGAGGTGCGCCTGCTCGCGTCGACCACGATCGAGGGCGCGCGCAAGATGCAGGAGCGTGATCCGGGCCTGCTCCGGCGGTTCAGCGTCCTGGCCATCGAGCCGCCGACGGTCGACCAGGCCATCGAGGTACTGCGCGGCGTCGCGTCGCGGTACGAATCGCACCACCACGTGCGCGTCGGCGAGGGGGCCATCGTCGCCACCGTGCGCCTGGCGAAGCGCTACCTGCAAGACCGCGCGCTGCCCGATGCCGCCATCGACTTGCTCGACGAGACGGCGGCGCGCAAGCGTGTCGAGATCGACGGGATGCCGCCCGAGATGGACGTCGCGATCCGGCGCCTGGCATCGCTCAAGGCGCAGTGCGCGTCGCTCGCGGGGGACACCGACGCGATGAGCGTCAAGACGCGCTCGCGGATCGAGGACGAGATGCACGCGCTGGAGCCCGCCATTGCCGACATGCGCGCCAAGCTCGAAGCCCGCCGTGGCGTGCCCGCGCCCGCCGATGACGCGTCCAACCTCGTGTCGGAGGAGGACGTCGCCGCCGTGCTCGGGGACTGGACGGGCATCCCCGTCAGCAAGATGCTCGAGGCCGAGAGCGACAAGCTGCTCAAGATGGAGCAGCGGCTGGCGGAGCGCGTCGTGGGGCAGGCCGACGCCGTGCGCGCCGTCTCGCGTGCCGTCCGGAGAGGGCGCGTCGGCCTGCGCGATCCGGGCAAGCCGATCGGGTCGTTCCTCTTCCTCGGGCCGAGCGGCGTCGGCAAGACGGAGCTCGCCAAGGCGCTCGCGGAGTTCCTCTTCGACGACGAGCAGTCGCTCACGCGGCTCGACATGAGCGAGTTCATGGAAAAGCACATGGCCGCGCGCCTCGTCGGCGCTCCGCCCGGCTACGTCGACAGCGAGGAGGGCGGCTTCTTGACGGAGGCCGTCCGCCGCCGTCCGTACAGCGTGCTGCTCTTCGACGAGATCGAGAAGGCGCACGTCGACGTGTTCAACCTGCTCTTGCAGGTGCTCGACGACGGGCGCCTCACCGACGGTCGCGGACGCACGGCCGATTTCTCGAACACCGTCGTCATCATGACGAGCAACATCGGCAGCAAGCGCCTGCTCGAGACCGACCCGCGCCTCTTCGACACGGCCGAGGGCGTCGAGGCGCTCAACGACGTGTTGCGCGAGGAGCTCCGGGCGTTCTTGCGTCCCGAGTTCTTGAACCGCATCGACGACATCGTGCTCTTCCGGCCGCTCTCCAAGGCCGACCTGCGGGGCATCGTCGACATCCAGCTCCGGCACCTGGAGCGGCTCGTGGCCGACCGAGAGCTCAAGCTGCGGCTCACCGACGCCGCCAAGAACACGCTCGTCGACCTCGGGTACGAGCCGGGCTTCGGCGCGCGGCCCCTCAAGCGGGCCATCCTCAAGCGCCTGCAAGACCCGCTCGCCGAAGAGATCCTGCGCGGTGGTTACGCACCCGGGAGCGTCGTCGCCGTCGACGTCGCGGGCGGCGAGTTCACCTTTTCCAAGGCCTGAGAGAAGACTTTGCGCGTCCACCTCGTCGGGATCTCGGGCACGGGCATGGGGGCCCTGGCGGCGCTCTTGCGCGAGGCCGGCGCCGACGTCAGCGGATCGGACGTCGCCTTCGACCCTCCCATCGGCCCGATGCTGCAGGCCCTCGGCGTGCGTTGCGAGCAGGGGTTCGATGCCGCGCGGTTCGACGGCCCGTCGCCGCCAGACCTCGTCGTCATCGGCAACGCAATCCGCAGCACCAACCCGGAGGCGCAGGCCGCCGAGCGGCTCGGGCTCGCGCGCATGTCGATGTCGGGCGCGCTGCGCGAGCGGTTCCTCGCGAAGCGGAGGCCCCTGGTCGTCGCCGGCACCCACGGCAAGACGACGACGAGCGCGATGTGCGCCTGGCTCCTGTCGCGGGCCGGCTACGATCCGGGGTGGTTCATCGGCGGGATCCCCAAGGGCCTGCCCGCGAGCGCCGCCGTCGGCTCGACCCGGGTGCGGCCGGACCACGGGCGCGCTCCTTTCGTCGTCGAGGGCGATGAGTACGACGCCGTCTACTGGCAGAAGCGCGCGAAGTTCTTCGACTACGTTGGCCTCGCGCCCGACGAGGTCGTGATCGTGACGAGCGTCGAGCTCGATCACGTCGACATCTACCCGGACCGCGGGGCGTACGAGGCGGCCTTCCGCGAGCTGGTGCGCACCGTCCCCGAGAAAGGCCTCATCGTGTGCGACGCGCACGACGCGGCAGCGCGCGCGATCGTGTCGAGCGAGGCACGCGCGGAGGTGGCCTTTTACGCCCTCGACCACGACGACACGGGCGACGTCACGCCGACGTGGCTCGCCGCCCCCGTCGGTCCGACGCCCGACGGCGCGCAGTCGTTCGACCTGTTCGCCGGAGGCGTGTCGTGCGGCCGCTTCTCGATGCGCGTCCCGGGCCGTCACAACGTTCGCAACGCGACGGCCGCGATCGCGGCATGCGCCCAGGGTTTCGGGGCGAGCGTGAGCGACGCACGATCGCACCTTGCCGCGTTCGAGGGCGTCAAGCGCCGGCAAGAGCTCCTCGGCACCCCGGGCGGCGTGCGCGTCTACGACGACTTCGCGCACCACCCGACGGCCGTCGCCGAGACGCTGGGCGCTTTGCGATCGCGCCACCCGACCGGTGCGCTGTGGGTCGCGTTCGAGCCGCGGAGCGCGACGGCGTGCCGCACGCTCCACCAGGAGGCTTACGTGCGGGCGTTCGACGCGGCCGACCACGTGCTGCTCGCGCCGCTGGGCCGCACCAACGTGCCGCCGTCCGAGGCGCTCGACGTGGCGCGCCTTGTGAAGGACATCGGGGCGAAGGCGGAGGGGGCGTCCGGGGTGGAGGCGATCGTCGAGCGTCTCGCGGGCGGGGCGAGGGAAGGCGACACGATCGCGATCCTGTCCAACGGGGCATTCGGAGGGATTCACACGCGCGTCCTCGCCGCGCTCGAAGCGAGCCACACGACTTGACGTAGGGACGCGCGCCCGCGCTTGCGTGTGCG
>PLIR01000305.1 GCA_003139415.1 Myxococcales bacterium
CTCCACGCGCCCCTCACGCGCTCCCCCCTCCTCCGCGCGCACCATCTCCCTCACCCTGCTCGACGGCACGAAGATCTCCCTCCCGGCGCGGAGCCGCAGGCCTCCCGGAAGCCCTCCTTCCGGCGACGACGCCCCGGAGAACCGGGACCAGCTCACGGCGCGGGATCTCGTGAGCGCCCTCCGCGCCGTCGCCCACGGCGTCGACGCGAGCGACATCCTGGGCGCCGAACCCCGCTGGGAGATCCTCTTCGCGGCGCTGCTGTCGATCCTCCTGCGCAAGGGCCTCATCGCCGACTGGGAGTTCGTCGAGGAGTTCCGCAAGGTCTGAGCGACTACGCGACGTCCGGCTGTACGATGCGGCCCGCAATGGCGCTCGCCGCCACGACCATGGGGCTCGCCAGGTACACTTTGCCGGGGCCGCTGCGGCCGGGAAAGTTGCGGTTCTGCGCGCTGACGGTCACCTGTTGCGGCGAGTCGCTCGATCCGGGTCCCGCCTTGATGCAGGCGCCACACGACGGATCGACGAGCTCCGCCCCGACGCGCGCGAAGATGTCGAGGTAGCCCTTTTTCTCGGCGTAGCGCCGGATGTCCTGCGATCCGAACTGGAGGTAGAAGCGCACCCCGGGCGCCACGCGCTGACCGAGCGACGCCGCGCGCGACAGAACGCTCGCGTACATGTCCATGTCCGCCTTCTTGCCGCCGGTGCACGAGCCGCCATACGCGATGTCGATCGGCACGGGGCCGGGCAGGTCGCCCAGAGGGATGCCGTTGCGCGGATCGCCGGGCGTCGCCACCATGGGCGGAATGGCCGCGAGATCGACGTCGAAGGACGCGCCGTAAGCGGCGTCCGGGTCGGCGCGCACGATGCGGCTGCGCACGGCGTCCGGGGCCAGCCCGCGCTGCGCGACGAGATAGGCCACCACCGTCTCGTCCGCCTCGACGATGCCGGTGAAGCCGCCCGCCTCGACGGCCATGTTCGTGAGCGTGGCCCGCTCGTCGAGCGAGAGCCGCGCGACGCCTTCGCCGCCGAACTCGAGCACCTTGCCGATCCCGGCGCCCGACTTGAAAAACGGCAGGCTGAGGACGTGCAGCATGACGTCCTTGGCGCACACCCCCGCCCGGAGCGCCCCGCGAAGGACGAAGTGCGCGGTCTCGGGGACCTGCAGGCGGACATCTCGAGTCAGCCAGGCGTTCGCCATGTCGGTCGATCCGACCCCAAACGCGAAGCAGCCAAGCGCGCCCGCCATGCAAGTGTGGCTGTCGGTGCCGAGGACGAGCTGCCCGGGGAGGGCAATGTCCTCGATGACCTTGTTGTGGCAGATGGCTTCGGACCCGACGAGTTGCCCGTCGCGCCGGACTTCGCCATAGAGCTTGATCCCCGTCCGCGCGGCGAACGCGCTTTGCACGTCGGCGAGCTTGCGCGCCTGGACGTCGAGGCCCATGTCGCGATGGGCGCGCGGCATGACGAGGTCCAGGAACGTCAAGTGATCCCGGAAGGCGTAGACGGTCTCGGGTTCGGCGACCTCGGCGTCTTCGCCGAAGCCCTGCCGGAACAGGGCTTCGGCCATGGGCGTCACGTACTCGTGGGAGAAGCGCACATCAGTCCGCGCGAAGAAGGCGTCGCCGGGGCGAACGGCGACGACGCCCATGCTCCCCGACCGGGCGTCCACGATGGCGTGCTGCGCGAGGATCTTCTCGCAGAGCGTCATCGGACGCGGGGCCGTCGTCAGCGCTGGCGGCGACACGGTCCCCGCGAGGCGGGCCTTGTTGTACGCAAAGAGGCCGCCGTGCTCGACGATCCCGGCGCTGATGGGATCGAGGTCGCGCGTGAACTCGTCGATGGGGATGGCCTCGCCGCGAAGCACGCGTGGCAGGAGGCCAAAGTCGGTGCTCGTCAGCAGGCCGATGTTCTGGGCATTCTGGCGATAGATCTTCTCGATGCTCCGGGCGAGCACGAGGGTGACGCCGGCGGCGAGCTCGCTGTACGGGGCCGTCTCGCGCGACGAACCGCAACCCTTCGAGATCCCGCTGACGACGACGGAGAATCCGCCGCGACGGACGGCGTCGGGCGCCACCTTGCCGCCGCGCAAGCCCACCAGGCAGTAGCGACCCAGCGTCTCGTCGTAGTAGTAGCAAACCCAGGCCGGCGTGATCTCGTCGGTCGAGATGTTGCCTAGCAGCGGCAGGTCGGCGGCGTCGAGGTCTTCGCCGCCCAGCTGACGCTCGACGAGCGCGGGATCCTCCGTAAGAAAGAGGATGCGGCCGGGGAAGGAAACGGTCCTCGCAGCACGCGTCATCCTTTGGTGCAGGGCCCGCGCGCGGTCCCCCAACCTCCAGTGTATTTGTACCATTCGCACCACCCCCCTGCCACGAAGGGTCCCACCTCGGCCTTGCGCATCGCGATCGTGAGCACGAGCTACCCCCGCCACGAAGACGACCCCTCGGGCCACTTCGTGCGGGCGCATGCGCGGCAGCTCGAGCAAGCAGGCCACGACGTCGTCGTGGTGACGCCGCGAGCGGGCGGGGCGTTCGGTTGGCCGGGGGTCGCAGCCCGGCTGCGCGAGCGGCCCCTTCGCAGTATCTCGGCAGCGGCATGGGTCGCGCGAAGCCGGGCCACCCTCACGAGGATGAACATCGACCGCGTCGTGGCAAACTGGGCGGTCCCGTGTGCTTGGCCCATCGGGGTCGCTGCTCGCGCGGAGCTCGAGGTCGTCTCGCACGGCGGGGACGTGCGCCTGCTTGCAGCGCTGCCCCGGGCGGGGAGCAGGCGAATCGTCCGCGCCATCGCGTCACGTTCGAGGATGTGGCGCTTCGTGTCGACGACGCTCCTGGACGAGCTGCTCGGCGTGCTGGATCGGCGCACGCGCTCGCTCGTCGAACGGATCTCGCTCATCGAGGCGCCCGCGCTCGATCTCCCCGACCTGGGCCAGGCCGTGGCACGGCGCCGAGCGGAGTTCGCCGGGCAGCGCGTCGCGGTGAGCGTGGGCCGGCTCGTGCCGGGAAAGCGGGTGGACCGTGCGATCGACCACTTTCGATCGAGGCCCGATCTCGATGTCCTTTACGTCGTCGGGGACGGGCCCGAGCGCGCGCGTCTCGAACGAGCCGCGCACCGCCATCGCGCCGACGTCCGGTTCGTCGGCGAGGTGGGTCGGCGCGACGCGCTGATCTGGATCGGCGCCGCCGATCTGCTCATCCACGCCTCACGCGCGGAGGGTCTCTCCACCGTGCTGCGCGAAGCCGAGGCGCTCGGGACGCCGGTGGTGCAGGTCGAGGGACGGCCGACGCGGGTGCCGTGAAGCGACCCGCGCGTCCGTCGCGTACGGGCGTTTAGCGAGGCTTGCGCTGGAAGGCCGGCACGTCCCAGTCGTGGTCGAGGCTCGGGAAGGGTTCCTGGCCCGCCGCCGAAGCCCGCGACACCGGGGCGCGGGACGGAGCGACGGACACGGGAACTCGGGACTCCGGCCGCTCGTCACCCCGCGCATAGGCCTGGTGCGGGACTCCGGACCGGCGCGCCGAAGCGGGCGCCTCCGAGCCTTGCGAACTTCGCATCGACGACATGGACGGCGCTGGGCGAGAGCTCATCGAGGAAAGGGTCTGCGGGGCCATCGACTGCCGCGACACCGGCGCCTCGACGGCCATCTCGCGTTCGCCGTCGAAGCCCGTCGCGATGACGGTGACCTTGACGTTCTCGCCCAGGGTCTCGTCGATGCTCGCGCCGAAGATGATGTTCGCGTCCTCGTGCGCCTGCTCCTGCACGAGGCTGGCGGCCTCCTGAATCTCTCTCATCTTGAGGTCCGGACCGCCGACGATGTTGATGAGGACCCCGGTCGCGCCCTCGACGCTGATGTCGTCGAGCAAGGGCGAGGTGACGGCCATCTCTGCCGCGAGGCGCGCCCGGTTCTGGCCCTTCGCCACGCCGGTTCCCATGAGCGCGCGGCCCATGTGGCTCATCACTGTCTTCACATCGGCAAAGTCGACGTTCACGATGCCGCTCTGCGTGATGAGATCGCTGATCCCCTTGACGGCCTGGTAGAGCACCTCGTCCGCCTTGCGGCAGGCGTCGATGAAGGTGAGGTCGTCGTCGCCCAGCAGCACGAGCTTCTGGTTCGGGATGGTGATGAGGGTATCGACGTGCTCCGCCAGCGACGCGAGCCCCAGCTCCGCGCGGCGCGCCCGCTGCCGGCCCTCGAAGATGAACGGCTTGGTGACGACGCCGACCGTCAGCGCACCCTCTTCGCGAGCGATCTGCGCGATGATCGGGGCCGCGCCGGTGCCGGTTCCACCGCCCATTCCGGCGGTCACGAAGACCATGTCGGCGCCGCCGATCAGCTCCTTGATTCGTTGAACGTCCTCGAGGGCGGCCTTTCGCCCCTTGTCGGGGTCGGCGCCCGCGCCCAGGCCTCGTGTGATGTTCGAGCCGATGGGGAGCTTGGTGGGGGCCGCGTTGGCGTTGAGCGCCTGCGCGTCGGTGTTGACGACGATGAACTCGACGCCTTCCAGGCCGAAGTTGATCATCGTGTTGACCGCGTTGCCACCCGACCCGCCGACACCGATGACCTTGATGCGAGCCTCGTAGGCTTGCGTCTCTTCTGCGAACTCGATCGAGAAACTCATCGCGCTGCTCCTCCCATCGACCCTTCCGCCTCTAAGCCACTGCGTTCTCGAAAGCCAACTTCTGCGCCGCGATTCGTGGGACTTCTGCGCACTCGCATCAGAACGCGGCCTTGAGCCATCCCCAGAACCCCGACCCCTTCACCTCGGCGATATCGACCTCGACCTGCGCCCGCATTCGCGGAGGCGGCGGAACCGAGGCCACGCCTTGCATGAGCGACCCGTCCGCGCAGATAAGCTGCGCTCCGTATTTCACCAACCCGACGCCCGCGGCGTACTCCGGGCCGTGCACGAGCTGCGTGATGCCCTTGATGCCCGTCGGCATCCCCGTGCGCACGGGCATCCCGAGCACCTCTTCGCCGAACTCGCACATGCCCTGCAGGAGCACCGCGCCGCCCGTGAGCACGACGCCGGCGCTGAGCTGCTCGAGCAGGCCCGTGTCCTCGATGCGCTTGCGGACGACCGCGAAGATCTCCTCGACACGCGGCTCGATGATGTCGCTCAGGACGCGGCGCGCCGTCTTGCGGGGCAAGTGGCCGCCGACGCCAGGGACCTCGATCTCCTCGTCATCCGCGACCATCCGGCCGAGGGCGCACCCGGAGAGCCGCTTCAGGCGGTCGGCCTCGGCCATCGGGGTCCGCAGCCCGGCCGCGATGTCGCTCGTGATGTTGTTGCCGCCGACGGGGATGACGCTCGCGTGGGCGATGCCGCCGTCGACGTAGAGCAGGATGTCCGTCGTTCCGCCGCCGATGTCGATGACGGCGACGCCGATCTCTTTCTCGTCGTCGCTGAGCACCGCCTCGGCGCTCGCCAGCGGCTGGAGAACGACGTCGGCCACGGCGAGGCCGCAGCGCTCGGCGCACCGGATCACGTTCTGCGCGCAGCTGGTCGCCGCCGTGACGAGATTGACCTTCACGCCGAGGCGTACGCCGGACATGCCGATCGGGTCGCGGATTCCGTCCTGGCTATCGACCGTGTACTCGCGCGGCAAGACGTGCAGGATCTGGCGATCGGCGTCGACGGGGATGGCTCGTGCCCCCTCGAGCACGCGCTCGACGTCGCGCTGGGTGACCTCGCCACCGGAGATCGCAGCGATCCCGTCGCTCCCGGACGACCGCACGTGGCTGCCGCCGATCCCGGCGTAGATGGTCCGGATCTCGACGCCCGCCATCGTCTGCGCGCTGTCGATGGCTTCACGGATCGATCGGACGGTCCAGTCGATGTTGGCGACGATGCCCTTGCGCAGCCCGCGGCAAGGCACCATCCCCACGCCCAAGATGGTGATGCCGTCGGTCTTGTCGACCTCGGCGACCACCGCGCATACCTTCGTCGTGCCGATGTCCAGGCCGACGACGATCTCGCTCTGCGACGCTGCGACGCTCATCCCATTGGGCAATCGCATGCTCGAGAAATGAGGGCCAAGTTTCGGCTATCGCATTCGGACGACGACGCGCTCGGGCCTGGAATCGTTGTCCAACATGATCGCGTCGGCCTTCGCGCCGCGTCGGTCGAGCTCGGCGACGACGCGTGCCGCCTGATCGAGCTTGCGACGAAACGGCGGCACCCCCAGCACGAGTTGCATCGCGGACCGCCCGACGATGAGCGAGAACGCCCCGTCCGGTTCGACGTGGACTTCCTCCAGAGGAGCCCGCCTGGCGAGCGAGCCTCGCGCATATTCCGCCGCGAGACCCATCGCGCGCCGCACCGTCTGCAGGCCGCCTTCCCGATCCTCGGTGAACTGCTCCGGCCTGAGGCCCGTGACGAGCGGCAAGTCGAGCGGGTCGTCGGGGTCGACTTTCTTGAAGGGCTCGCCCTCGGCCGTCGCAAGGTACGTGTCTCCGAGGGCCACGAGAGCGGCGCCCTGACGCTCTGTGACCTGCACCAGGATCGTCGAGGGAAGATGCCGCGCGAGCACCGCGTCGGCAATCCAGGGGTCGGTGGCGAGGATCCGCGCGCGCGCCGCGTTCAGATCGGCGGTGAAGACGTTGCTCCCGAGGGCGAGGCCGCTCTCGGCGACGATCGCGGCGGGCGGCCGCTGCACGCTCCCGGCGACGTCGATCGCGGTGATGGCGAAGCGCGGGCTCTGGAGCACGTGTCGCCGTGCCACCCAGGCCAGGCCGGCGGACGCACCGACGACGAGCACCACCCCGACAATCGCACGCAGGACTGCGCCGAAGCTCGCGGCCGTTGCAGGGTACGCCTCGCCCGGGCTCGGGCGGCTCGGTTCGACGAGGGGCGGCGCGAGGCGGCGGTTCTCGGGGGTCATCGGCCGGGGTCCCGTGTCAGCGTCTCGAGCAGCTCGCGCGCGCTCGCGTTGATGTCCCCGGCCCCGAGCGCGATGACGAGGTCGCCCGGTTCGACGATCTCCGCCAGGGCGCGCGCCACGTTCTTGCGATCGCGTACGAACGTCACGGCGCGGTGTCCGTGTGCACGGATGGCCGCCGCGAGCTCTTCGCCCGTGGCCCCCTCGATGGGTTTCTCGCCGGCCGGGTAGACATCGGTGACGAGGAGCAAGTCGGCCTTGTTGAAAGCGCGGGTGAACTCGTCGAAGAGCAGCTTCGTTCGCGTGTATCGGTGGGGCTGGAAGGCCACCACGACCCGCCGGTCGAAGCCGCGTTGCGCCGCGTCGAGGGTGGCCTCGACCTCCGCGGGGTGGTGCCCGTAGTCGTCGACGATCATCACGTCGCCGCGCCGACCGTTCTTCGCGTAGGCAGGCTGGCCCAGGACCGTGAAGCGGCGCTGCACTCCATGGAAGGCCGCGATCGCCTCGCGGGTCACGTCGAGCGGCACCTCGAGTTCGTCCGCGACGGCGATGACCGCCAGGGCGTTGAGGACGTTGTGAGCGCCCGGCATGTGCACGACGAACGTACCGAGGGGCTCGTTGCGACGAAACGCGTCGAAATGGGTAGCGAGACCCTCGAACCGCGGGTTCTTGGCGCGATAGACCGCCTGGCGGGACACGCCGTAGGTGACGTGCCGCCGCTCGACGCGGGGCAAGATCTCCTGCACGCTCGGGTGGTCGACGCAAAGGACGCAGAGGCCGTAGAAGGGCACCCGGTTCGCGTGCTCCACGAAGGCCTGCTTCACGGCGTCGTGGGTGCCGTAGTAGTCGAGGTGCTCGGCATCGATGTTCGTGACGACGGCGATCGTCGGCGTCAGCTTGAGAAAGCTCCCGTCGCTCTCGTCGGCCTCCGCGACGAACAGGTCGCCTTCGCCGTGGCGCGCGTTGGTGCCGAGCGCATTCACCTTGCCGCCGACGACCACGGTCGGGTCGAGCCCCGCTGCCCGGAGGACCGTCGCCACGACGGACGTCGTGGTCGTCTTCCCGTGCGATCCGGCGATCGTTACGGCGTAGCGCGTGCGCATGAGCTCCGCGAGCATCTCGGCCCGCGGAATGATCGGGATCTCGAGGGCGTGGGCCCGCGCGATCTCGGGGTTCTCCCGATCGATGGCGCTCGAGTAGACGACGACATCGGCCCCACCGACGTTCTCGGCAGCGTGACCGATGAAGACGCGTACGCCGAGGCCCTCGAGACGCCGCGTGTTCTCGTTGGCCTTCAGGTCCGATCCGCTGACGTCGAACTCGAGCGTGCGGAGGATCTCGGCGAGCCCGCTCATGCCGATGCCTCCGATGCCGACGAAATGCACGTGCCGCACGCGTCCTCGGAACATCAGCCCGCCCTCCCCGCGCTGCTCCGCTCGGGCGCGCGGAGTCTCCGGACACCATTGACGCCGCGGACGTCGTGGGTCCGGCTCGGGATTGAGGCCAGAGCCAGAAGGTCGCAGGCCACCTGGTGAGCCGCGTTTGGGCGACCGCGCGACGCGGCGGCCGCGGCCATCGCAACGCGACGCGGGCGGTCGTACATCAGGCGCTCGACCTCCGCCGCGAGCCGCTCCGGCGTCGCCCGGTCCTGGCGCACGCACACGGCTGCGCCGGCGTGCTCGAGGGCCTCGGCGTTCTTCGCCTGGTGGTCGTCGGCCGCGTACGGAAACGGGACGAGCAGCGAGGGCCGGCCGACAGCGGTGATCTCGGCCAGCGTTCCGGCGCCGGCGCGGGCCACGACGAGATCCGCGTCGGCGATCGCCTCCGCGACGTCTTCGATGAAAGGAAGGACAGTGACGCCGTCGATCCCCGCGCGCGCATACGCGTCGCGCACGGCGGCGTCGCGACCAGGTCCCGTCTGGTGCACCACGTCCAGCGGGCGCGCGGCGCTGGCGTGCACCGCGCCGATCACCGCGGGCAAGCACTCGTTGAGGAAGGAGGCACCCTGGCTACCGCCCATGACCAGGAGGCGCGGCGTGTCCCGCGCCGCGTACTCGCGCGCCACGAATCCCGAACGAAGCGGCGTGCCGAACGGACGAATCGCGGCCCCGCGGAACGCCCACGCGGCCTCGTCCCACGCGAGATAAGCGCGACGCGCGACGGGCGCCAACAGGCGGTTCGTGAGGCCAGGCACGCTGTTCGGCTCGAGGATCGCGACGGGCACTCCGAGCAAGGCCGCGGCGAGCGTGGCCGGTCCGCTCGCGTAGCCGCCGACGCTGAGCGCGGCCCGGGGCTGGAGTCGGCGGACGAGGGAGACCGCGTGGAGCGTGGCGCGCGCCGCCGCGAGGGCGCCCCACACGGCGCGGCGAGGGCCGCCGCCTTTGATCGGCTCGACCGCCAGGAACTCCAGCCGCCAACCCCGCGCTGGGACCACGCGGGCTTCGAGGCCGCGTTCGGTCCCGCAGAAGACGACGTCGACGTCCGCGAGCGCTCCCAACGCCTCGGCGACGGCGACAGCCGGGAACACGTGGCCGCCGGTGCCGCCGCCGGCGATGAGCAGGGACGGTCGGCTCATGGCGCCGTCTCCACGACCGCGCCCGAGAGCTCTTCGCCCCCGGATGGGGTGCCGCCTCTGGCTGCAGAGGTCTGGGCGTAGCGCGAGATGTTGAGCAAGATCCCCGCAGCGACGCCGTTCACGAGGAGCGACGACCCGCCGAAGCTGACGAAGGGAAGGGTCAAACCCTTGGTGGGAAGGATCGCGAGAGAGACGGAGAGGTTCACGAGGGCCTGGACTCCGAACATCGTCGCGATGCCGAACGCGAGGTACGCTCCGAAGTCGTCGGGCGCGCGCAGGGCCGTGCGTACGCCACGTCCAACGAGCAAGAGGTACGCGCAGCAGAGCGAAGCCACACCGAGGAACCCGAGCTCTTCGCCGACGACCGCCGCCACGAAGTCCGTGTGGGCCTCGGGGAGATAGAGCGTCTGCAGACCTCGCCCCAGGCCGAGACCGACGGGCCCCCCCGAGCCGAACGACATCACGCTCTGGAACGGTTGGTACGCGAGGTCCTGACGGTGTTCGTCCATGTGGAGCCACGCGAGGTAGCGCTCGTAGCGGTACTCGCGAAACCGAATGGCGATGGCGCCGAGGAATCCTCCGAGGATCGAGGCGCCGAGGATGTAGCCGACCTTGGCGCCGGCGAGAAACAGCATCGTGAATGTCAGGAGGAGGAGCACGACCGCGCTCCCGAAGTCGGGCTGTTTGAGGCAGAGCAGCATGAAGACGCCGGCCACGATGAGGTGCGGAAGGAAGCCGACGGTGAACGTCTTGACCTGCTCGGCTTTCTTGGCGAGCGAGTACGCCAACCAGATGACGAGCGCCACCTTGGCCATCTCGGCGGGTTGGACGTGAACCGGGCCGATGGACAGCCACCGGGCAGCGCCCCCGCCCGTGTGGCCGAAGCCGACGACGCACATGAGAAGCAACAGGCCGACGAAGGCGAGGACGGGATACGTCAGCCGGTAAAGGCGGTGGTAGTCGAAGCGGCTCGTGACCCACGTCATCGCGAGCGCCACCACGGCGTACGCGGCCTGCCTCTTCAGAAAGAACTGCGGGTCGCGGTACTGTACGGTCGCCTGGACGGCGCTTGCGCTGTACACCATCACGATGCCAAAACCCACGAGAGCGATCACCGTGGCGGCCAGGACGGCGTCCACATCGCCCTGGGCACCCGCGACGTCGGCTCGAGCGTCGAGCGGCGCAGCGAGGCGGATGCCCTCTACGGTGCGCCGGACGTTGCGGATCGTCGCACGCACCGGGCCTTCGTCCGCCGGCACCGGTCGAGCGGGTTCGAAGGTGGACTTGAGGCGCACCGTCATCGGGACTCCTTCGCAAGATCGTGCACCGCGCGCACGAACTCGTCCCCGCGCTGCTTGTAGTCGCGGAACATGTCGAAGCTGGAGCACGCGGGCGACAGGAGAACCGCGTCGCCGGGGAGGGCCAGGGATGCCCCCAGGCGCACGGCTTCTCGCATCGAAGCGGCGCGCTTGACCGGCACGTCGGGCCCAATCGCGCGCGCGATAGCGTCGGCTGCCTCGCCGATGAGCACGGCCGCACGGCCCTTTCTGCGAAGGGCTTCCACGAGCGGCGCGTAGCTCCCGCCCTTGTCGCGCCCGCCCGCGATGAGCACCGTGCGCGGCTGAACGAGGCCCTGCAGGGCCGTGACGGCGGCGCCAACGTTGGTGCCCTTCGAGTCGTCATAGAAAGTCACACCATCGATCTCGGCGACGAGGGCCGTGCGATGGGGGAGCCCCGAGAACGTGGCCAGGGTGTGCCGCAGCGTGTCTTGGGGCACGGCGAAGGGGCGGACGCACGCGAGCGCGGCCGCGACGTTGAGCGCGTTGTGCCCGCCAGCGAGGGCTATGGCGGCGCGCTCGTACCGCGCTCCTGCGAGCCCGTCGACGACGGCCTCGGCCGTGACGTCGACATCGCCACCGGGCCCGAACGTGACAATGCGGGCCTGGCCCCGCTGCGCTTCGCGCAAGCAGAGGGCGTCGGCGGCGGGGACGACGGCCAGGTCGTCTCCTGTTTGCCGCGCGAAGGCATTGCCCTTGGCCCGGGCGTACTCCTCGATCCCCGAGTACCGGTCGAGGTGGTCGTCCGTCACATTGAGCAGCGCACTGACCCGCGGCCGGAAGCGATCGACCCGTTCCATCTGAAAACTCGACACCTCGAGCACGACCACGTCGAACGCCTCGTCGGCGTGCTCCGCGAGAGGCTCGCCCAGGTTGCCGCCGACGAAGACCCGCAGCCCCGCCGCCTGAAGCATCGCTCCGACGAGAGACGTCGTGGTGCTCTTCCCGTTCGTTCCACCCACGGCCACGACGGGCGCCGGGTGCGTGAGCGACCGCACGGCCAGCTCGACTTCGCCCCATACGGGCACACCGCGCGCCTCGGCGGCCACGATCTCGGCTATCTGGGGCACGCCGGGCGAGACGACGACGAGGTCCGCCTCGGAGAGCCCGGCCGCCCCGTGTCCGCCGGCAACCAGGGTCGCCCCCAGCGCCTCGAGGCCCAGGACCTCGTCCGGAAGGGCGCCGCGAGGCTTGTCGTCCGTCGCGACGACGCGCGCACCACGGCGCAGGCAAAGGCGGGCCGCGGCCAGGCCGCTCCTGCCGAGACCGACGACGACGACGCGTTTGCCGACGAGCTCCGGCACTTTCCTGTTTCCTCGACCTTCTCCCAGGAGCGATCCTTCAGCGCAACTTCAAGCTCGAAAGACTGAAGAGTGCCAAGAGAATGGAGATGATCCAGAAGCGGACGATGATCTTCGGTTCAGGCCAGCCCTTTTTCTCGTAGTGGTGGTGGATCGGGGCCATCAGGAAAATTCGCCTGCCGGTGAGCCGAAAGCTCGCGACCTGGACGACGACGCTGACCGCCTCCAAGGAGAAGACCCCCCCCAGCACGGCCGAGAGGATCTCGTTCTTCGTGAAGACGGCGCACATCCCGAGGCCGCCGCCGAGGGCAAGCGACCCGACGTCCCCCATGAAGACTTGGGCCGGGTACGTGTTGTACCAGAGAAATCCGATCCCGGCGCCGACCATGGCCCCGCAGAAGATCGACAGCTCGCTGCCGCTCGCGATAAACGGGATGTCGAGATACCGCGCCACGACAAAGCGCTGCGCGACATGGGCGATGCCGAAGGTGGCCCCGGCGAGATACGCCCACAGGAGGTACGTGCCGGCGTTGATCATGACGGGGCCGATGGCCAATCCGTCGAGCCCGTCGGTGAGGTTCACCGCGTTCGAGGTCCAAACGACGACGGTGACGGCGAACGGGATG
>PLIR01000203.1:0-1923 GCA_003139415.1 Myxococcales bacterium
TACGCTCTTTTCCTTCATAATCGCCTCTGGCGCCCGCGTCGGGCGCTCGTAGTAAGGGTAGCGCAATGACCGAGACAAGAGCGCCAGATGCCGAGCCGGCTCCGCAGCCGACGGCCGTTGGGCGAGGGGCGGCGGGCGCGGCGGACGCCTCGATGGCCTCCATCGGCGCGTCCATCGGCGCGCCCATCCGCGACAGACTCCGCGCGCTCGGCGAACGACTCGGGCGCAACGTCAAGGTGCTCATCGGCAGCCCAGGCATGGGCGGCCACTCGAACGGTGCCGAGCGGATCGCCCTTCGGGCTCGCGACGCCGGCTTCGAGGTCGTCTATCAGGGCATCTGCGCGACGTCCGCGCAGCTCGCTCAGAGCGCCATCGAGGAGGGCGTCCACCTCGTCGGCCTGAGCGTGCCCTCCGGGGCGCACGACGAGCTCGTCTCCGAGGTGCTCGACGCCTTGCGTGCGGCGGGCGCTACGAAGGTCCCGGTCGTCGTTGTCGGCATCATCCCGGAGGCCGATGCGCGAGCCCTCGAGGCCAGGGGCGCCGCACGCGTTTACACGCCCGAGGATCTCGCCCTGGGGACCCTCATGGACGATCTCGCAGAGATCGTTCGTCGCGCCCATGGACTCACCTGACGCTCGTGCGGTGCAATCTCGGGAAAGCAAGGTCGGTCGAGGTGCGATACTAGGACGGGAACGCGACGCGTCAAACGAGGGGGACCGTGGGCGCTTGCCGCGGTGCTCGCTTTCCCTCATGAGAACGGCAAGCACCATGCGCGCGGCGCAGCCGTCGGAAGTCACCGTCCCGGGCCTGCGCGCTCAGTTCTTGATTCGCGAACTGGACGCCGCAGGGGTCGTGGTTGGCCAAACGGGCCGCGACCTGTGCCGAGAGGTCGGCATCGACGTCGACGGGCTGGCCGACCCTCTGTCGCGCGTGCCGTTGCGCCTGCTCGCCAAGGTCTACGAGGTGGCGGCCGAGCGCTGCGCGGACGACGCCCTCGGTCTTCACGTCGGTGAGCGATCCGGTCCGGGCGTGGTCGACCTGGTTGATTACGCGTTCATCAGCCGCCCCACGCTCGCCAAGGCGTTCGAGGACCTGCACGCGCTGGTGGCACCGCTTTATCCCGAAGCCGAAGTGACCCTGTCCGTGAACGACGGCGTCGCGGTCTTTGGGTATCGCATCGACGAGGCCGAGGCCCCCCACCACCGCCACCGTTGCGAAGCGCTGATGAGCGGCGTCCTGAAACTGGCCGAGCGCGCCCTCGGTGCCCGTAACCCACTGCTCCGGGTCGCGTTCCAGCACGCCCGCCCCGCCGACATCGCCGAGCACCGGCGAATCTTTGCCGCCCCCGTAGACTTCGACTGGCCCTCCAACGAGCTCGTATTCGCGGCGCACTGGCTCGGCGTCCCGCTGACGACGGCCGACGCCAACCTGTGCGCGGTGCTGGACCGCCACCTTCTGGACCTCACCGCCCGGATGGCAGGCTCCGAGAGCCCCGCGCGTTTCTCGTACGATGTCCGGCGACTCCTGGCGCAGGCATTTCGCCAAGGCACGATCAGTCTTCCCATGCTGGCCAAAAGGATGGGAGTGAGCGAGCGCACGTTCCAGAGGCGCCTGGAGAGCGAAGGGACATCGCTGCAAGAACTCATGGGCGGAGTTCGATCGGAGCTGTCACTTTCATTGCTGAGAGACTCGGATCTGTCCCTCGGCGAAATCGCGGGGCGCCANNCGGCGCCTTTTCCCGCGCGTTTCGGCGCTGGCAAGGGGTCTCCCCGGCCGAACACCGAAAGGCGCTGCGCGAGCCGCGCATAACGAAGGAGCAATGACGACGTAAATAAAGAACCTTGGCGGGCGCTTGGTGAGCGTCGCTGGCCCAGTTGTGGCTGGCCCCTAAAGCGGCGGTCCCAATCGTTGCTAGCGCGCCTT
>PLIR01000203.1:1943-6913 GCA_003139415.1 Myxococcales bacterium
GGAAACGCCGCGAGGGAAACGCCGCGAGAATTTCGCCTGGGTGGCAAAGAAACATTTTGCTAGACGCCTGGCTCATGCCAAGATGCGCGTGACCAGAAATGAAGGCCTCGTCATCGGTTGCTCGTACGTCCAAAGGCGCAGTCGCTTATTTGCGCCGCGGCGCAGGGGCCAACGGCTCCTCCGAGAACGCCCAGCGTCGCGTCATCCGCGACTGGGCAAAGCGCCAGGGCACAGGTGTGCTGGGCTGGCACGTCGACGGCGCGACTACAGCTCGCATCGAGGACCGGCCCGCGATTCTCGTCGCGCTCGCGTCGCTCGCGGCCACGGGCGCCAAAGTGCTCTGCGTCGCCGAGCCCAGTGTCCTCGATCGGGCACCGACGTCTCGCACGGTCGTCGAGCACCTCGCCCGCCACGTCGGCGGCCGCGTCGTCTACGTCTCCTCCAAAGCGGCCGACCTCGACTACGACGGCTTCGCGCAGGTCGACAGCGCCCTCGNNTACGAGCCCGAGCAGAACGTCATCGCCGTCGTGCGCCACATGCGCCTCCGCGGCCTCAAGCTCCGCGAGATCGCCGAGGAGCTTCGCCGCTCGGGCGTCGTCGGCCGCACGGGCCGTCCCCTCGGCATCACCCGGATCTTCGAGCTCCTCGACCAAGGTCGGGGAAGCCGCCCCAAGGCCATTCGCTAAAACGCCGTAGGCGATCGAGGGGAAGCGTGTCGCGGACCTCGGGCTTTCGCCCGCGGGCTCGCTAGTGCAGCACCGTCGTGATGGCATCAAACCCTGAGCTCATCTCGACGGCGGTGCACTAGGATGCGCGTGGCCCCATGATCACCGTCCATCACCTCGAGAACTCACGGTCGCAGCGGGTACTCTGGCTGCTCGAGGAGCTCGGGCTCGAGTATGAGGTCAAGCGCTACGCCCGCGACCCGAGGACGATGCTCGCACCGCCGTCGCTCCGTGCGGTCCACCCTCTCGGCAAGTCGCCGGTCATCACCGACGGCGACCTGACCCTCGCCGAGTCCGGCGCGATCCTCGAGTATCTCGTCGACCGCTACGGGGGCGGCCGGCTGGCCCCCGCGGCCGGGTCGCCCGAGCGGCTGCGCTACACGTACTGGATCCACTACGCCGAAGGGTCCGCGATGCCCCCCCTTTTGCTCAAGCTGGTCTTCACGCAGGTGCCGCGGGCGCCGATGCCGGGCATCATTCGGCCGATCGTCCGGCGCATCGCCGACAGGGTGAAGAAATCCTTCGTCGAGCCGCAGATCCGTCTTCACCTCGACTACCTCGAAGGGGAGCTCGCCAAGAGCACATGGTTTGCGGGGCCCGCCTTCTCCGCCGCCGACATCCAGATGAGCTTTCCGCTCGAGGCGGCGAGCACGCGCGGGGGCCTCGATGCGAGCCGGCCCAAGCTCTGGGAGTTTCTGGCCCGCATCCATGAACGTCCCGCGTACCGGCGTGCCCTCGAGCGGGGGGGGCCCTACACCTTGCTCAGCTAAGCGAGAGAGGTCTCCGAGATGTCCGCCCAATCACCCCTGCAGATCGTGGCCCTTCGCGACGTGAGCGCGAAGCGCGCCCTCACCGTCATCCTCGGGGCCAGCGCGTGCGCCCTGGCGCTCCTCGTCGTCGTCATCTTCGGCCATGGGCACGCCCAGGCGCCTCCCGGGTGGATCGCCTCCCTGCCCGCGCTCAACGCCGGCCTCAACGCGACGAGCGCGACGTTCCTCGTCCTCGCGTACCTCGCCGTGCGGCGGCGCGACTTCGGCGCCCACGCTCGCCGGATGCTCGCCGCACTGGCCGCGTCTTCGCTCTTTCTCGTCTCGTACATCGTCTACCACTCGGTGCACGGCGACTCGAAGTTTGGCGGCCATGGTGCGGTGCGCCCCGTTTACTTCTTCGTCCTCATCTCGCACGTCGTGCTCTCGGCGGTCGTCTTGCCGCTCATCTTCTCGAGCTTCTTCTTCTCGCTGTCGGGGCGACTCTCTTCCCACAAGAAGGTCTCCCGCTACACGCTGCCCATCTGGCTCTATGTGTCGGTCACGGGCGTCCTCGTCTACGCGCTGCTGCGCGCCTACGGCTGAGGCACACCGAAGCACTGGCGTGCGGCCCGGACTGAGGGCAAAGTGACCGCCGTGCAGGTCCCCCTTCACGGCCTCATCGTCTTCGCCGCGATGGCCTCCCTCGCCGTTCCGCGCACGGCGCGCGCCGACGCTCCGGCCCCCGAGTTGATGGCCCGCCTCGCCGACTTCGCGGCGCGCTTCGAGACGCTGCGCACCCGCGCGAGCTACCGGCTCAAGGGCCAGTACGAGACGCTCGACGGCAGCGGCCGGGCCGACTCCGTGAAAGCGATGGAAGCCCGCCTCGATCCCGATGGCGACATGCCCATGCTCGACGTCATCTCCTACACCGAGGACGGCCAGGACAAGACCGCCGAGGCGCAGGCCGACGCGCGCGAGCGGGCCGCGAAGCGAAAGAAGGACACGAACCGCAAGCACGTCCGAATGCCGCTGCTCGCCGACGAGCAACCCCGCTACGTCTTCGATCAGGTCCAGGTCGACGCGGCGGATCCGTCGCGCGTTCGGATCTCGTTCAAGCCGAGGGAGCGCGACAGCGACACGATCGAGGGGTCCGCGTGGGTCGACGCGCGCGCCGGCACGTTGATCTCCGCGGGCTTCAAGCTCAGCAAGACCCCGACGTTCGTCGATTACGTTCACTTCACGGTGGAGTTCGGGGTGCCGACGAGGCTCGGTCCGGCCGTCTCCACGGTGTCGGTGGATGGCCAAGGGGGCCTGCTGTTCTTCCGCAAGCGCTTCCACGGATCGGCCACGCTCTGGGACTATCGCCTCGAGCCGTGACGGGCCCGCGCCTGCGGGCCGGGGTATGACGCGCGCAATTCGCGGGGGTGCGCGTGCTAGCCTCGCGCCAGCGGCATGCAGCTCCTCGAGACAATCAAGACGGTGGGGGTGCTCGGCGCCGGGCAGATGGGCGGCGGCATCGCGCAGGTGGCCGCGGCGTGCGGTCTCGACGTCGTCCTCGTCGACGCCTCCATCGACATCGCCGCGCGAGGCAAGGATCGGATCGGCGCCGTTTTGGCCAGGCTCGTCGACAAGGGCAAGCTCCCCGCCGACGCGCGCGAGACGCTGCTGAATCACATCCGCCCGGCCGCCGCCCCCGAGGACTTCGCGCCCTGCGACTTCGTCATCGAAGCGGCCACCGAGAACATGGACCTCAAGGTGGCGCTGCTGCGCCGGTGCGACGCCGCGCTCGCGCCGGGCAAGTGGCTCGCCAGCAACACGTCGAGCATCTCGCTGACCAAGCTCGCCGCCGCCACGTCGCGACCCGATCGGGTCGTCGGAATGCACTTCATGAACCCGCCGCCGCTCATGAAGCTCGTGGAGATCGTGCGCGCCGTCCAGACGAGCGACGAGACGCACGCCATCACCAAGGCCCTGGCCATCAAGATGGGTAAGACGACGACCACGAGCCGCGACGCTCCTGGGTTCCTCGTCAACCGGATCCTTCTGCCGATGCTCTGCGAGGCATGCTTCGCGCTGCAAGAGGGCGTCGGTACGCCGGAAGACATCGATACGGGCGCGAAGCTCGGCCTAAACCACCCGATGGGGCCCTTCGAGCTCAGCGATTTGATCGGCCTCGACACGGTGCTGGCGATCGCCGACGTCTTGCACCGCGAGACGGGCGACGACAAGTACCGCGCCCCCACGATGCTGCGCAACCTCGTCGCCGCGGGCTGGCTGGGGCGAAAGACGGCTCGCGGCTTCTACCGGTACGACGAAAACGGGAACCGCACCGGCGCGTCGCAAGGCGCCTCGCGCTTCCCCCCGCCGCGCTGAACGCGCTCAGGGCCACGCGACGAAGTGAATCGTCCCTTCTTCGAGGCCTCGCAGGACGACGTCGAGGCCGCCCGTCTTCATCATCCACTCGAGCCGATGGTCGCGGTACTGGCGGCGCAGCGGGCCACTGCGCATCGAGCGCATCCCCTCCCCTCCCACGAATGCGGCGAGATCGCCCTGGTCACGCTGGACGCTCTCGACGGCGGCGCACCGGGCCGCCCACTCGCGCAGCCTGCCGTGGCGCTCGAGCGGCGTGAAGCCGTACAGCGCCGACGCGGCGACATGGACGATGACCGCAGCGTCCGCGCGACCGAACGCCCCACCCGAGAACCAGGGACGCCCTTCGAGATCCGACTCGAGCCGGTCCCACGCCGCCGCGAGCTGTAGCCCCGCACGACGCTGCATCTCCTCGGCCTTTGGGCCCTTCTCGACCCGCCGGAAGAAGCGGATCTCCATCAACCCCCAGTTGATGGCGTCGAGGACGGTGTCGGCGATTTCCTCGACCATGCGCGCCCGCGCACGGTCCCGAGCCCCGGGGGGCAGCATCGGCCGCTCGGGCCACTTGTCGTCGATGTAGTCGACGATGATCGTCGAGTCGAAGCAGCGGAACTCGTCGTCGACGAGGCACGGCACTTCAAGCCGCGGGCTCGACGCCGAGAACTCCCCGAACGTCGCGTCGCCCTCCTTGATCGTCATCGGCGCGACGTACACGCGCTCGAAGGGGATGCCCTTCTCGTAAAGGACGATCTTGACCTTGCGCGCGTACGGCGAGACGGGGTGCTCGTAAAGCGTCAGGGACATGCCGCGAGCTTGCAGCTATCCAAGCGCTTCAGCCACCCTGCCCCTCCGTCCAGTAGCCCTGCTGCCAGACCCAGTCGGTGCCGTCCCAGGCCCACTGCGGAGCCATCCACACCCAGCCCGGATATTGCGGCGTGACCCACCAGGGGCCGCCCGCCCACACCCAACCGGTGCCACCCCAAGCCCAAAGGCCGCGGCCCCAGCGCGCGCTGCCCCACCCCACGCCTGGCCCGATGTACGCGTGCCCGAAGTGCCCACCGTAGTAGCCGCCGCGACCA
This sequence comes from Myxococcales bacterium, assembly GCA_003139415.1. GTDB lineage: Bacteria > Myxococcota_A > Polyangia > Polyangiales > Polyangiaceae > Palsa-1150. Next base: position 6,867 of record PLIR01000203.1, read on the forward strand.
TACCCGCCGCCGCCCCAGAGCCCGCCGCCGTACCCTCCGCCGTAGCC
>PLIR01000459.1 GCA_003139415.1 Myxococcales bacterium
TCGAGAGCGGCAGCCCGCACGCGACAGGCGCGTTACCCAGCACCGACCGCTGGGGCAAGCAAGTCGCCGCCGGCCACGACGTGATGACCGTCATCGTCGTATCGGAGTCGACGAACATCAGCTCGGCGTAGTGGTCGGGATCGAAGCAATCGAGCGGGTTCGCGGCGCCGCAGCTCCCGAAGTACTGCAAGAACGTGGGGTAGACGGTGTTCTGCGTCCGCCACGGCCCGTTGTCGAAGCAGTGCGTCTGGATGTCGAAGATGAACTCGGCGGACGCGCTGAGAAACTCGCTGGGTTCGCAGCTCGCTGTCGGCGGGATCACGTACGGCGTCCCCGCGTCCGGGAACGGCGCCTGGCCACAACCGGCCTCCGCGAGCTCTCCATTGCTCTTCGAACAACCCGTCTCGTTGACGACCGTCAGCGCCACCGCCATGCCCATCGAGCTTGCCATGAACTGACGGCGATCCATGCCGAGGCGCCGCGCCTGTTCGTCGCCGCGGCGCAGGATCTCGGCGCGCATGCGCGCCTCGCGCTCGGTCTGCGGGTGGTAGTACTCCCCGTTGGAGTGGTTGCCGAGCCAGAGGGGCGACTCGAAGGGGAGCTCGGGCGCGGTCTTCTTCCCGAGCGTCAGCCAAGGGTATCTCTTGCTCATGATTCCTCTCGATGTTCGCCCGGCGTCACTGCGGGCAGGCGGGGGAGGCGGCCTGGCCGCAGTTCAGGATGTTCAACGCGAGGCCCGTCGAGACGCTGCTCTCGCCCCACTGGTTGATCACGTCGGCGCATTCGGCCTGGATCAGGTAACAAGTGTTCGCGCTGTCGCAGCCGGTCTTGAACGAGCACGCCACGATCTGCTGGCAGCCGGGCAGCGCGTCGCACTGCTGCATCATCGCGAAGCAGTTGCTGCAGAAGCAGGCCCGCTGCGCCGCGTGACCCTCGTTGAGCGGGTTATAGGCCGCGCAGCCCGCCATGTCCGTGTAGGGCGCCGTGAACGCCGCGTAGTCGAGGTCGACCACGTTCGGGTCCGGGACGCACAGGAGGTCGAAGATGTTGCCCGCATCGTAGGGCGGCAACGCTCCGTCGGGGGTCACGTACTGGAGCCCTTCGGCTTGCCCGTCGTCGCCCGATCCGTCGTCGGACGCTTCGCCTACAGCAACGCCGGCGTCGAGCGTGGCCGACACCGTCGCGTCCGGTCCCGTCGCTCCCGTCGAGGCGTCCGGCGCGGAGATCGTGGCGTCGCTCGCACCGGCGCCGCCGTCGTCCACGTCGGCGTCGTTCGGGGCCGCGGCGATCGCGCCGATGGCGAGGAGACAGACCGCGAAGAAGTGGTGACGCGTCAGCACGGCATGGGGGTATCGCGGCAGCATGGGTCACCTGATCGAGCGCGCGGTTCGAGTTGCGTCGATGCGCCGTGTCGTCAGCGGCGCTCGCGGGGAACGCAGCGAAACCGACACCTGAGTCGATAGTAGTTGCCGCCCGCTCGGCCGAACCTGTGCGGACGCTGGTCATATCGTGGACTCAGCCGCTGCCAGGGACCCTCCGCGAGACGCTCGGCCCTGCCGCGGCGACCGGCGTTCGAATCGAATTTTCTCCCGAGAACGGACGACGACTTCGGTCGCCCGCTTCTCGACTTCTCGACGGCGTTAGCGCGCCTTGAGGAGCGCGTTCGGCGCGCCGAGCCGCTCGACGGCCCGAGCGACCTGCACCGTGAGCGGACCCAGTTGCAGCCGCTTCGCCGTGTCGCCCGCGGTGGCCAGCAGCGCGCGAGCCCGACCGGAGCCGTCCCCGGCGGCGACCAGCGCGTCGGCGAGCGCGAACTGCGTACGGGCGAGCTGCGGGATGCAACCGAGCCGGTCGTTCATCGCGACGGCGTCCTCGAAGTGACGGATCGCCGGTCCGATCGACCCGAGCGACCGCGCGAGGATCCCGAGGAAGTACGACGTCGAGCCCAGGTAATGGGCAAAGCCGTTGGGCGTGTTGTGGTGGGGGTAGGGCTTCATCAAGTCGTACAGCGCCTGGGCGTGGTCGCGCTCGTGCAGTTCGACGGCCGCGATGCTGAGGTGCGCCAGCGCGTTGAGGTACCCGAGGTCCCGGGTAAGCTTGACGAAGCCGCCCTGCGCGAGCTCCGCGAGCGCCTTGCGCGCGTCGTCGTGGCGCCCCGTCTCGACCAGGAACCGCACCCAGTGGGCCTGGAAACTGGGGATGGCCGAGGCCCATTCCAGCTGCGACCGCCAGCTGGCGCTCGGTGCCTGGGCCAACCCGACCCGATCGTACGTACCCGCGATCGCGTGAAGGACCAGGTGCATCTCGACGTAGTTGAGGCGCAGGCGCCGACCCTGCGCGAGCAAGTCATTGACGATCGCCTCGGACCGCTCGTAGTCGCCGCAGACGAGAGCATGCTGGCCACGCAGCCGTTGCAGGTGCCACAGCGCCTCCGGCCGCTTCAAGCCGCGCGCGATGGCGCCGAACGTCTCGAGCGCATCCTCCGCAGCGGGCATGTCGCCTCGGTGCAGGAGGGCGTGGTAGCGCGTGAGCTGGATCTCGCCCTGGAGCAGCGGATTCAGGCGGATGATCTCGTCGGCGACGTGGAGGACTTCGTCGATGTGGTCGGGCCCCGAGAGCACGTGCAGGCGCGACGTGAGCGCGACGGCGAGATCGTCGGGGTCGCCGCTCGCCCGGGCCAGCTCGACCGCCCGGGCGCTGAGCTCCTGACTCTGGGCCGTGGACAGCGAGTAAGGCGGAATGCACGCGAGCTTGCCGAGGACGTGGATCCGGAGCGACCGCTGATCACTCGTCGCCAGCTTGGCGGCGTCCTCGAGCGCGTCGAGCGCGAGTTGGTCCGGGATGAGCGCCATCTGGACGGTCGCGCGCAGGCGGTTCGCGGCCTCGAGGAGGAGGTCGGCCAATCCCTGCTGCCGCGCAATCGCGATGGCCTCGGCCACGGCCTTGCGCGCCCTGCCCACGCGGCCGGTCATCCGCACGGCCGTGGCGTACGACAGGAGCATCTCGCAGCGCTTGCGAGCGTCGGCGTCTCCCTCGAAGCGCTGCGCCTCGATGCCCCATCCGAAGAACTGCGACGCCTCTTCGTACGCGAAGCCGCGCATCGCCGCCGTGCCCGCCGCACGCGCGTAGTGGACGACGCGCGCGGGCTCCGACCGTGGAAGGGCGTGGTAATAATGGTAGGCGAGATCCTTGATGCCGAAGTCCCCGGCGCTGCGCCCCTCGAGCGCCTCGCCGACGCGAAAGTGCAGCTCGACGCGCCGCGTGGTGGAAAGCTCTTCGTAGAGGGCCTCGCGGATGGTGTCGTGCGAGAACGCAAAGGTGCCTGCACGCGACCGAGGGCCGATGAGCCTCGCGGC
>PLIR01000036.1 GCA_003139415.1 Myxococcales bacterium
CTCGAGGTGTCGCTCGGCGCGGGCGCCGTGCAGGCCGCGGCCGAGACGTACGCGGGCCTGGTGGAAGTGGGCGTGGGCCTGGTGCCGGGCGGCGGCGGGACGATGAACCTTCTCTGGCGGGCGATCGACGCGCAGCCGGATGGCGCGACGGTCGACACGTATGGCCTCGTGACGCAGATCTTCAAGAACGTCGCGATGGTGCGCGTGGCGACAAGCGCCGAGGAGGCCAAGGCTTTTGGGTACTTCGGCAAAGACGCGGGCATCAGCTTCGACAAGGCCCGGCTCGTGACGGAGGCCAAAGCCAAGGCGATCGGGCTGGCCGAAGCCGGCTGGCACCCGCCGTCGCCGAAGGCCTTCGTCTTGCCGGGCGAGAGCGGAATGGCCACGATCCAGATGATGATCGGCACGCTGGTCGACGGCGGCCAGGCGAGCCCGCACGACGCGAAGATCGCCTCCAAGCTGGGTGAAATCCTCTGCGGCGGCGTCTCGGGCGGCGCCCACGAGGTCACCGAAGACGAGATGCTCGCCATCGAGCGCGAGGCCTTCGTCAGCCTGTGCGGCGAACCGAAGACCCAAGAGCGAATGCAGTACATGCTGATGAACAACAAGCCGCTGAGGAACTAGGCCATGATCGAGAACGTCGTGATCGTGGAGGCCGTGCGCTCGGCCGTGGGCCGCGCGCACAAGGGAACGCTGGCGCAGACGCGGCCGGACGAGCTGGCGGGGCAGGTTCTCGCCGCGCTGCTGGCGCGCGTCCCGCAAATCAAGCCGTCGGAGGTCGAGGAGCTCGTCCTCGGCTGCGCGATGCCCGAGGGCGCGCAGGGGCTCAACGTGGCACGGCCGGTGGGCCTGCTCGGCGGGCTCTCGGTGGATTCGAGCGCGATCACCATCAACCGCTTTTGCTCCAGCGGCTTGCAGGCGATCGCGCAGGCAGCCGGGGCGATCGCCACGGGCGTCTACGACGTCGTCGTCGCCGGCGGCGTCGAGTCGATGACGATGGTGCCGATGACGGGCTTCCAGCTGAGCGCGTCGCCCGAAGCGATGCGCCGCTGCGCCGAGGTCTACACGCCGATGGGCATCACGGCCGAGAACGTCGCAAAGAAGTACGGCATCTCGCGCCAGGACCAGGATGCCTTCGCGCTCAAGAGCCAGCAGAAGGCGGCGGCCGCGCAGAAGGCGAACGCCTTCGAGAAAGAGATCGTCCCCGTCAAGGCCACGCGCTACGTCGACGGAAAGCGCGCCGAGGTCGAGTTCAAGAAGGACGAGCTCGTGCGCGGCGACACGACGCTCGAGGGCCTGGGCGCGCTCAAGCCGTCGTTCGCCAAGGACGGCTCGGTGACGCCGGGCAACGCCTCGCCGCTGTCCGACGGCGCCGCGGCGGCCCTGGTGGTGAGCAAGGCAAAGGCCGACGCCCTCGGGATCAAGCCGCTGGGCTACTTCCGTGCGTTTGCGACGGCCGGCGTCGACCCGGCGCTGATGGGCATCGGGCCGATCCCCGCGGTGCGCAAGCTGCTGGCCAAGACAGGCATGTCGATCCGCGACATCGACATCATCGAGTTGAACGAGGCGTTCGCGAGCCAGGCCGTGTACGTCAGCCGGACGCTGGAGCTCCCAGAGGAGAAGCTCAACGTCCACGGCGGCGCCATCGCGCTCGGTCATCCCCTCGGGTGCACGGGCGCCAAGCTCACGGCAACGGCGCTCTACGAGCTGCGTCGCCGGGGCGGGCGCTACGCCATCGTCACCATGTGCATCGGCGGCGGGCAGGGCGCGGCGGGGTTGCTCGAGGCCGCCAAGGCCTAGAACGCATGCCATAATCGCGCGATACCTTCGCGATTTCGCGGTCGGGGGTCGTCACGGTGCGGGAGTACCGCTCCTCGCCCCGCCCGCGAACTCGCTCGGCCTCCCGCGGTTCTGGCACGCGTTCTTTCCGTTGGCTCTCCCATCCACTTTGCGCGCCATGCGCCTCCCGGTTTCACCCCCCGTCGCGCCGATGCTGGCCAAGCGCGTCAGCGACCTGCCGGAGGGAGACGAAGGCGCGTGGATCTTCGAGCCCAAGTGGGACGGCTTTCGCGTCCTGGTCTTCCGCGACAGCGACGAGCTGCTCCTGCAGAGCCGCGACGAGAAGCCGCTCGACCGGTACTTCCCGGAGCTCGCGGCACCGCTGAAGGCCCAGGCCCCGGCGCGCTGCGTGCTCGACGGCGAGATCGTGGTCGCCCGCGGCGAGGCGCTCGACTTCGAAGCGCTGCAGATGCGCCTTCACCCTGCGGCGTCGCGGGTCAAGATGCTGGCGGGAGAGATTCCGGCGTCCATCGTCTTGTGGGACGTGCTCGCGCTGGGTGACGAAGACCTGACGAGCCGCCCCTTCTTCGAGCGCCGGGCAGCACTCGAGAAGGCGCTCGCCGGCGCCGCGCCCCCCCTGCACATCACGCCCGCGACGACCGACCGGGCCGTCGCCGCCGACTGGTTCCGCCGCTTCGAGGGCGCCGGTCTGGACGGCGTGATGGCCAAGCCGCGCGCAGGCCTCTACGAGCCGAACAAGCGCGCGATGTTCAAGGTGAAGCACGAGCGCGAATGCGACTGCGTGGTCGCCGGCTTCCGGTGGCACAAGACGTCGGCCGGCAAGTCCGACGGCCAGGGGATCGTTGGATCGCTCTTGCTCGGCCTCTTCGACGACGAGGGCGTGCTCCACCACGTGGGCGTCTCGGCGAGCTTCACCGCAGCCAAGCGCCGCGAACTCGTCAACTTCCTGGCTCCGTACAGGACGGACGCCCTCGCGAACCACCCGTGGCGCGCCTGGGCGGGCGACGCGGAGGACTGGCAGCGCAAGCCGGGCGCGAAGAGCCGATGGAGCCAGGACAAGGACCTTGGATGGGAGCCGCTTCGGCCGGAGCTCGTCGCCGAGGTCGCGTACGACCACATGCAAGGGCGCCGGTTCCGGCACACGGCGCAGTTTCGCCGGTGGCGCCCGGACAAGGCGACGGGCGAGTGCACGTACGCGCAGCTGGAGACGGTGGCTGCGCAGGAGCTTGCGGAGATCTTCCGCGTGTAACGACGCGGGCGCGGGCGTGGGCGCGCACGCAAGCGCGGGCG
>PLIR01000332.1 GCA_003139415.1 Myxococcales bacterium
CCTGAAGCGAAGCGAAGGACCCCTTGCGAACCGCGGCTTCTGTTGGGTCCTTCGGCCTTCGGCCTCAGGATGACAGCGAGGGGGGCGCCGCGCCGAGAGCCGCTGAACTACTTGCCCCCGGGAGCGGGCTGGAAGTCCAGGCGCGACAGGACGCCGCGAACGCCCCAGCCGTAGAAGCCGTCGGGCCGCTTGGACTGCTTGATCTTCGGGTCGGCGAGTTCGAACAGCGCCGGCACGTTCGATCCCGGGGTGCCGAAGAGGCTCTTCGTGATGTCGCTCTTGTTGCGGTACGCGTCGTTGATTCGAAAGCGGACCTGGAGCTCGACGAGGGAGTCGGCCGCCTGATCGCGCAGCAAGATGCGGCCGTCGCCCTGCAGGTCGACGTCACGCCCGGCCGCCGCGAACTTCGTCACGCGGAGCACCCCCTCTTTGACGTCGGCCGCGAAGGACAGGGGCCCGACGTCCACCTTGGGCAGCGCCAGCGTGCCCTTGATCTTGGCCTTTCCGTCGCCAACGCTGACGTCCTGCGCCTCGAGCGCAACGGCCCCCGACGCCTTGATCGACTTGCCCTCGGGGATGCTGAGCCGGATCGTGCCCCCGAGCTTGCCCTCGACAGGGACGCCGAGGGCATCGGTGATGGGCGTAATCCGGCTCATGTCGACGGTGTCGAGCGTCAGGTCGATCGTCTTCGTCTTGCCGCTGACGTCGTACGAGCCGCTTACCTCGCCGCCAAAGGCGGTCGCGCTGAAGCTCAAGCTGCTGTCGCCGACGAGGGCGGAGAGGATCGAATAGCGTGCGGTCGCCTCGTCGATGACGATCTTCGAGGGCGGGTGGCCCGGGTCGGCCGACGCGCGTAGGAGCGTCACGCCCTTGAGGGCCACGCCCGTCAGCCAATAGCCGCTCATGTCATCGATCTGGAGCTCTTGTCCGCCATTGGGCGGCTGCTCGGCGTTGAACGACGCGACGATGCGCTCCTTCAGCCTGCCGTACGGGAACGTCAGGATCGCAAAGAGCACGAGGCAGAAGATGTAAAGCAGCGGATACCCGACGGGCCCGGCGTACTTCGTGAACTTCGCCAGGCCCGCCAGGCGGTCCTGCACGGTAGCGACGATGGGTAGGGGCTCGCTCACGGTTTGGCGCTCCCGGCGGGGCTCGTCGTGGACGGCGCCGTGCGCTCGTAAGATGCGACGCCCACTTCTACGTCGTACGAGTCGGGCTCGCCGCTGCGCTTGCGTACGTCGAGCTTGGTCACTGCGACCGGGTAGCCGCTCTTCTCGAGCGCCTCGAGGAAGAGCGAGAGCGCGAGCATGCCCGTCTTCTTGAGGTGGATGTTCGTGCCGTGCTCCAGGTACCGCTTGCCGTGGGGGATGTCCGTCAGCGGTGTGGAGTCCGTGACCTCCAGCTTTTGCTGGCGCGCCATCTGCTCGAGGTACCCCGCGAGCGGTGGCGTGGTCTTGGCGTAGCGCGCCACCGTCGCGTCCTTTTGCGCCTGCCGTTCGCGCATCCGACCCCGCGCGTCCTGCACGTCGGCGAGGGCCTGCCGCAGGTCGTCGTTGTCGCCCTGCGCCGACCGGACGACGGCCTCGATGCCGAAGGGGATCGCGAGCGGGAGCATGCACGCGCCGATGAACCCCAGGATGAGCAGCACCCTGCGTTCGCGCGCGTTGATCTCGAGGACCGGACCCGCCATGTCACTTCCCTCCCGATTCGCTGGGCACCGCGGCCGCTGCGCTCGAGTCGCCCTTCTTCTTCGACGCGGGCTTGGCGTCCTCGGGGCACTTGAGCTGAAACTCCATCACGTACTTCTGCCGGTCGCCGCCGACGGCCTGCGTCGTGCTTTTGATCTTCACGTCGCTCATGCATTTGTTCTCGCCGAGGGCGGTGGCGATCGATTGGGCCTCGGGGATCGACCCGGCGATGCCGCGGATGGTCACGCGCCCGTTCACCACGTCGAGCTCCTCCACGTCGTGCGTGACGGCCTGCGGGACGGCCTCCGACAGGCGCACCATGACGTCGAAGGCGTCGGCGTGGGGCATGGGATCTTGGTCGGTGAGGGAGGCCTCCTTGGCGAGGAGATCCTCCGCGTCCTGGGCCGTGTCGGCCTCGGTGCCGAGGACTTCCTTCGTGACGGCGGCGAGGGCGCCTTGCAGCGCCGCGCGCTCGGAGTGCACCTCGTGGATGCGCGACCACCCGCTGAACACGAAGCTCACCAAAACGACCGCGCCGAGGCCGGCGAGCACGGGGAGGCGCTCGCGAACCCAGCCGAAGCCGCGCTCGAAGGCGAGCGGCCCCCGGCGCAGGTTCATGCCCGTTGCGCGCCCCGCGAACGATAGCGCGAGGGCGACCGCCTTGGCGTAGCGCGGAAGCTCGCGCGCGGCGTCGCCGAGCGTCGACAGGTCGAGCGCCGGCTCCGGCAGGAGCTGCACGGGCATCTCGAGTTCGCCCGAAAGGAACCCCTCGGCCCCCGACACGAACGCGCCTCCGCCACAAAGCACGACTCGCTCCGGCAAGCTGCCCCCTTGGGCGCGGTGGGAGGCGAAGCTGAGACGGATCTCGCGAGCGAGCCGCGGCGCCGAGGCCGGGAGCCCTTCCGTGCCCATCGAGAGCGTCCTCGCGAAGACGGTCTCACCGCGCTCGAGCACGAGCACCTCGATGGCGCGCGCCCCGAGGTCGACGATGGCCAACGTGCCCGTCTCGGCCAGGACGGGGACCGCCGGCACCAGCGCGCCGAGGCTCAGGGCGCCGACGGCGATACGCTCGGGCTCGAAGCCCGTCGCCTCTTTGACCAGCTCGATCCGACCCCGCACTTCTTCGATGCGCGCCACGGCTGCCACGATCGGCAGCTGGCCGTCGTCGCGGGTCTGATCAAGGATGCGCCAGTCGAACACGGAGTCGTCGAGGTCGAAGGGCACCTGGGACGCCAGCTCGTACGGCAGCACCTCCGTGATCTGCTTCATCGCCGTCCCCGGGAGGAGGAGCCGGTGGATGGCTGCGCGCGAGCCGTCGATGGCGGCCGCCACGGCGTCGGGCCCGGGTTCTCCCTCGAGCACCCGAGCGACGGCGGCGCGAGTCGCGTCGACGAGCGAGCCGGCCTGCGCGACATCGACCGACGCGACGCGCACGAGCGCCGTCTTGCGGTAGGCCGACCGCACGAGGGCCGCCTTCACGTGGGCGCTTCCGATGTCGATTCCGAGCCATGTCGGCATGGTCTTGTCGTCCTTCTCCTATCACTCGATGTCGAAGTACAGAACCTGGCCGCCGATATTCGGCTGCAGCGCGCCGGTGATCGAGTTGAGCCCCGGCGCCGGCGCGCTCGCCGACGTGGCGCTCGCCGACGCCGAGGGCGCCGCCGCCGCCGTGGCCGCCGAGGCCGACAGATTGGCCAGCGAGGGCGCGGATCGGAAGTCGACCACCGTGTGGATCTTCACGCGTGTCTCGCGCCGGTAACCCTTGACGACGCCGACGGCGTAGATCGAAAAGACCTTGCTCTCGGTGGAGATGCTCTTCGCGAAGTCGCTCTCCGACTGGAACTTGACGGGCTTCATGCCCACGGCCGTCATGAGCGGTCCAAGCATCCCCTGCCCCTTCATCATCGCGATGAAGTCGCTGGGGGTCCCGAAGAGCGGCGCGCCCATCGTGATCCCCTGGGCCATCGTCATGCCCATCACGAACATCTGCATCTGCGTCGGGTCGACGCAGATGTCCGCGAGCGGCGCGCCCGAGCACACGAGCGCGTAGAGCGTCAGCGACGTCGCGGTATTCACGTTGACGGAGCCCTGGCCCCAGACCGTCACCTCTCGCTTTCGCGGATCGGTCGGGACGGGATCGACGAACGTGGCCCAGAAGTCGTCGCTCACGCCGCGCACCATGTGCAGCTCTTCGAGCGAGTCGTAAGGGGCGTTCTTGCGCTTGTACGGCTTGTTCAGCAGCTGGTACCAGCTGTCCTCGACGGCGTTGGACGAGGGCGCGGACGTCAAGTCGCAGGAGAAGAGCTGCAAGTCCGAGTCTGCCCAGTCGACGATGGCCGAGCAGGTGGTGAGCCTGTCGTTGTAGTTGCCCGTCGCGTCGCGTTGCTCGAAGAGGGGCGAGTACTGGATGGGCGCCATCCGGGCCATGAGCTGCTTGGCGAGGCGAATGTGCGCGATGTCGTTCGAGGCGCCCATGTTGACGTTGATCTTGGCGTCCTCGTCGACGACCGAGATCTCGAACCGGCCGCCGTCGAGCCCGAGGCCCTTGCCCTTCGACAGATCGAACCCGCCGAAGTCGGAGAACTCTTTTCCCCCGGCCTTGTCGTTGAACGCGCCGAGCACGCGGTCCGCGTATTGCCACACCGGGAGCTGCGGCGCGGTGCGCTGCATCAGCATGAACAGCGGCGCGATTCCGGCGCGCATCGTCGGCTCGGCCGCGATGAGCAGCCGCGAGAGGTTGATCGCGCTCCGGGCGAAGTACTCGGCCTGCACGCTGTCGCGGACCGCGGTCGCCGCGGCGAACTCGGTGCCCGCGTCGTCCTGGAACTCGGCCAGCATCACGACCATGATCGCGATGGCGCCGAGCACCATGATGAGCGCGACGCCCCTCTCGTCCGGCCGGGCGCGTCGCCGCCGCGTTGCCTCGGGCGCCCGCTTCATTGCCGCGGGAGCCCGAAGGACAGAGGTTGCTGGATGGGCAGGAAGATCTTCGTCGCGAACTCGTACGGCGGTCCGTCGCCGACGCCCTTGAGCACCAGCCGTACGCGGACCTCGAGGGGTAGGCGATTGGGCTCCCCCGTCGTCTGGACCGAGTCCCAGGTGTCGAGCCACTGCCCCGTCATCGGATCGAGGTAGCGCAGGTGAAACTCCTGGATGTCCTCGGCGACGACGTCGACGGTTCCGCCCTTCGACGGCTCGAGATCGATGGGCGTCTGTTCTCGGCGGACGAGGTCGTGCTTGTCCGAGACGTCCGGATCCTGGGACGCGAAGTACCCGACCTCGGCCTGGTCCGACTCGTGCGCGTCGCGTTCGGTGCGACGGTGGGCGAACGCCGCGAAGTCGACGCGATCGAACTGGCTGGAGCTACGCCCCACGAACGACGTGACCTCCGTGCGGAGCGCGACGAGCTGCGGCACGTGCGCCGAGAGGTACGCCGCGGAGAGGTCGTGCACGATCCTCTGCAAGGCCTCGCGGCCCTGGTGCACTCGGTCCGCGCGCTCGGCCTCCATCTGCTTGCCGTGCGACAGCGAGTTGATGACCCCGTGGACGAGGACGGCGACCATCGCCAGGACCCCGATGGCCACGACGACTTCGATCATCGTCATGCCGCGACGGCGGGCGCGATCGGGCCGCATCAGTGCGACGCCCCCGCGCCGCCTGCTGCACCTGCGCCGCCTGCGCCGGCCGCGCCGCCGCCGCCGAGGAGCGCCCCCAGACCTCCGAGGCCCCCCCCGAGGCCGCCGCCATCGGCGGAGAACACGCCCGCGTCGAGCATGCTGGCGAGCAGCCCGGCCCGCGACGGGTTCGTGACGTACTGGGTGAGCGCGAAGGTCCGATCGTTCGGCCCCTCCTTCCAGGCGACCGTCACCGAGATCCGCCGGATCGCCGACTCGAGCACCGGCTTGAGCGACGGGTAAACGAGGGAGAACACCATCGAGAGCAGGCCCGTCGCCCCGCCTGCGCCGAACATCCCCTGGAGCGAGCCGCCAATACCCTGCAAGCCCGCGTCGAGGTCGAGCCCCGCGCCGCCGGCGGGGTTGTTGAGGAACGAGCCGAGAGAGCCGCCCAGGGCCGACGGGAGGCTCGACCCGATGGGCGAGGCGCTGCCCGCGAGATCGAGCGACCCCCCGAGGGCGGAGCCGCCCGCGTCCCCGCCGAGCGCCGTCGCCTCCGGGAGCTTCACGCGCTCGATCTGCCACTTGCAGGTAAAGCCTGGGGTTTCCTTGTCGTCGCAGCAGCTCGCGCTCTCGTCTTTTTCCTCGATCTCGGGGAAGCCGAGCTTCAGCTGCTTTTCTTCGAGTTCGCTCATCCGGCAGCGCGCCAGGAGCGCGGCCTGGCTCATGTTCGCGGCCGTCCGGTTGCCGGAGATGAGCCCCGCCTCGGCCGAGAGGATGAAGGTGACCACGGCCCCGAAGAGCGCCACGGCGAACATGACCTCGAGCAGCGAGAAGGCGCGCGAGGCGCGGAGCCGGCGAAAGGCGAGCCGCACCGTCTCCAGGCGCCGCACGTGCTGCAGGAGCCGCCCGACCATGGCTCAGAACCCGTTGTCCTGGCGGTCCGAGGCGTGCTCGTCGTCCGTCGGGATCACGAGCTCCACCGGGCCGTTCTTCACGGTGACCTTGCCCGTAAGCGGGGCGACCATCAGCGAGAATGTCTTGTAGTCCTCGTCGCTGTCGCCGATGCGGATCTGGACCGAGGCGCGCTCGGTGCGCCCTCCGGGCCAGAAGTAGAGGTAGGCCCGGCCGGACGTGCGCGGCAGATCGTCGTGTCCGGTCTGCACGGAACGGAAGCGGATCCCGCGCTGCAGCGACTTGGTGCCCTGCTTGTCGTCTTCGTCGAGACCACTGGCGACGATCCTGCGAAAGCTCGGCTTGGGGATCGGCGGCCCCTTCATCAGCCGGTCGCCTTCGTCGTGGGCTTGCCTCTCCGCCTCGGTGACCGCTTCGGCGCCGGCCGCGGCGGAAGGGTCCTTGGGCTGAACGAGCATCGGCGCTTCGCTCTCCTCGATCCAGATCCGCTGCTGGTCGAGGTCCATCACGAGGCGCAGGTCGTGCGACGTCGCGGTGGCCCGCACGTAGGCGTTCTTGACGGCGCTCGCGATGAGCGTCGCGGAGCGGCGAAGGCGTGTCGAGGGGAGCTGGTTGGACCCGGCGATCGCCACCCCGGCCACCAGCGCTACGATCGCCAACACGACCACGACCTCGATGAGGGTGAGCCCGGCCGATCGCCGCCGCGCGAGCCATCGGCGCGCGCGCTCGCAGCGATCAGGGACCCGGCGCGGGCTCACGGCGCACCTATCGGCCTTCCGGCACGTCCGGCTTCGGCACGATGATGTCGTCGCCCGTGCCGTCCTTCTTGTCGGGGCCAGAGCTCGTGCACGTGATCTCGTCCGAATCGCACGAGAGCTTGAACGGGCTGCCCCACGGGTCTTTGACGCTGAAGCCCGTGTCCAGATCCTTCTCGGCCTTGAGCTGCTCGACCGTCGGGCAGTCTTCGCCGCTGTGGAGGGCCTTCCACTGGATCGTGGCCTGCCGAACCGTGTCGCAAGCCGTCTTGGCCGCGCCCATGTTGGCCTTCTTCGCGGCGCCCATGACGCCGATCGCGATGGCCGCCGTCATGACGCCGATGATCGTGATGACGATGATCAGCTCGACGAGCGTCATGCCGCGTGCGGCGGCGCGGCCACGGCGGCCGCTCTCGTTGCGCGCGCTCTCCTCAGCAGGCTTGGTTACCGTCGTCATCTCACTCTCCTTCAACAGGTCAAATCCGTATTTTCTTTCGGTAAACTTCGGTATCTTTCACTCGACTCGGTCCAGCCCGCCCCGCTCGCCGTCGGGCCCATCGCTCGATACGTCGAAACCCGCGGGGTCCCGCCTTCCTGGACACGCGAGGCGCAGTGGATGCCCCCACGCGTCGCGCGGGGCCTCCGGAAGATAGCCGGCAGCCACGAGATCGCCTGGAAACGCGGGGCAAGTCTGCCCGCGGTCGGCCTCGTGATCGGCCCGCCACGCGTCGACGGCGGCGATGGTGTCCGAAATCTGCGCGCGCGTCGCCCGCACGGCCGAGGCGTGCCGCTCGAGTCGGGCCAGCATCGCGAAGATGGCGAGGCTTGCGGCGACGCCCAACGCCTGCCGCGCCCGCGACCGCATGAAGATCGATCGGAAGCCGCGGCGCCGCTCCCACGGGAAGAAGACCATCGGCTCGCCTCGATTGCCCGCCATGGTTCCCGTCTACCTCGTCCTTGCCGTCCGGGTCACTGTTGCACGAAGTCGTTCATCTCGATGAGCGGCATCAGGATGGCGAAGGCGATGAACCCCACGCCGCCGCCCATGATCACGATCATCAGGGGCTCGAGCAGGCTGGTGAGCGCCTGCACACGCGTCTCCACCTGCGTGTCGTACGCGCGCGCCACGTTCTCGAGCATCTGCTCGAGCTGCCCACTGCGCTCGCCGACCGCGATCATGTGGGTGACGATGGGCGGGAAGTCGCCGCTGCGCTTGAGCGGGCCGGCGATCGACTCCCCCTCGCGGATGCTGCCGGCCGCCGTCTCGATGACCTTCTCGAGCTTCGCGTTGTCGAGCACGTTCTTCACGATCTCCATCGCCTTGAGCAGCGGAACGCCGCTGCGCAGGAGCGTGGCGAGCGTCCGGGAGAAGCGCGACACCGCCAGCATCCGGATGAGCACACCGAGGACCGGGATCCGCAGAAGGAAGCTGTCTTTGGCGACGCGGCCGGCGGGGGTCGCGAGCCAGGCCGTCACCCACGCGATGCCCGTCCCCGCGACGATGCCGAGGACGGCGCCCCCCGCGTACCTCCAGAACGAATCGACCGCGAAAGCGCAGACGATGAGCAGCCCGCCCGTCGCGCAGGACGAGACGACGTAGGCTACGTGCTTGGCCTGCTCGCTCTCCTTGTAGTCGCGCAGGGCCGACCGGCCCAACGTGAAGGTCGCCATCGCGATCAAGAACCCGAGCAGCTGGTTCGACGCGATGAACCGCGAGACGCCGATGAGCAGGTCCGTGTACCAGGGGAGGGCACGATCGAGGCTCTCGAAGATGGCGGTGACCTTGGGCACGACGACGACCATCATCAGCGTGATGAGGCCCGAGCCGATCACCATCATGAGGGCGGGGTACGCCATGGCGGCGGCCACCTTCCCACGCAGCTTGGATTGGTTCTCCATGTAGTCGGCCAGCCGCTCGAGCACGCCCTCCAGCGTGCCCGACGCTTCGCCCGCGCTCACCATGCTCACGTACAGATTGGAGAAGACGTGCGGGTGCGGCTCGAGCGCCCTGGCGAGCGAGCTGCCCTCGTTGAGGCGATCGACGATCTGCGTCAGGACGCGTTTGAGCTCGAGCCCCTCGACCTGCTCGATCAGGGCACCGACCGACTCGACGAGCGGGATCCCCGCCATGACCAGCGTCGCGAGCTGACGCGTCGTCATCGCGACGTCGCCTGCGCTCACCCTGCGCCCGAAGAGGCCTCCGGACCCTTCGGCCCGCCGCGCGCCGGTGCGGCCCTTGTGCTCCTCCTCGGCCTTCGTGAGGAGGATCCCCTCGCGCTTGAGCGTCGCGCGCAGTGTCTTCGCGTTGTCGGCGTCGCGCACACCCCGGACGGACTTGCCCGTCGCCGCCAGGATCCCGCGGTACTCGAAGACGGCCATGGCTAGGCGGCCCCCACAGCCGCGGCCGCCGTCGGCTCGACCGCGACGTCCTCTTGCGTCGCCGCAAGGACCTCCTCGACCGTCGTCAGCCCGGC
>PLIR01000487.1 GCA_003139415.1 Myxococcales bacterium
CATCGCGACATCAAGCCCTCGAACCTCTTCATCTGCGAGCGGGGCGTCGGGCGGCCCGTGGTCAAGGTGCTCGACTTCGGCATCTCCAAGACACCCAACTCGGCGGCGGGTGCGCTCGAGCTCAGCCTCACCAAGACGTCCGCCGTGATGGGCTCCCCCCTCTACATGTCGCCCGAACAGATGACGTCCGCCAAGAACGTCGACGTACGCACGGACATCTGGTCTCTCGGCGTGACGCTCTACGAAATCCTGTGCGGACGGACGCCTTACACCGGCGAGTCGATGACAGAGCTCGTCGCCGCGGTCCTACAGAACGAGCCGCTCTCGATCGTCGAGCTGCGACCGGACCTCCCGCCCGCCTTCGTGACGGCTCTCGGCCGCAGCATGCAGAAGGCCCGCGATCGCCGCTTTTCGAACATGGGCGAGTTCGCGACGGCCATCGCGCCGTTTGGACCCCGCCACTCGGCGCTCAACGTCGAGCGCATCCTCGAAGTCATCGGCGGCGCGCCGACCATGGCCGCGCGTCCCGTGGGCAGCGACCCGCCCGGGCACATCACCGGACCGGCCAACGTCGGAGCCCTGGCTCTCGGTGTGACGGCGCCCGCGGTCAGCGCGTCGCCCCCCGGTGCGCTCCAGACGGGGCGGACGACGTCTCAGCCGGTCTCGACGGATCCCGCTCCCGGCGGCTCCACGGGCAAAGGCCGCACTTCGCTCCCCAGGATGGCCATCGTCGGCGCCACGGTCGTGGCCGTCCTCGGCATCGGCGGCACCGTGGCGACGCGCTGGGGCGGCCCGAAGTCCCAGGTCGCCTTGAACCCCGACCCGCCGGCCTCCACGTCGCCGCTCCCGACCAACGCCGCGCCGCCGCCGGCTGCCGCGAGCTCCGCGCCTAGTCCCAAGGCGCCCGACGTCGTCGAGGGCGCGCCGGCGTCGTCGACCCCGCCGGTCGCATCTTCCGTGACCCACCGCGCGGTGAGCCCGCGGCCCGCACTCTCGGCGGCACCAACCGCGGCGGCGGTCGTGAAGAGCAGCGCCCCAGCGACGCCCGCCCCTGCGCCCACCTGCCGTACCGTCCAGTACTTCGACGCCGACGGCGAGATCCGCTTCAAGCGCGAGTGCCCCTGAGACTCCGCTCGTCGCCGTCGCGGGGAGTCCCGCTCACAGTCTCCCGCGTGGTGCGGCGGCGCCCTAAGGCTCGACGCCCCAGACGAGCGCGCCATTCCGGTAGAGCGTCACCTGGTTCCACTGCGTGTACGAAGTGTCGCTCGCGTTGAACGAGTAGTCGTTCGTCTGGGTGAACGTCACGGCGTAGCTCGCGTCGTGGAAGCGGGTCTGGATCTCGCCCGAGTTCGACCCCGCCATGACGGATCCGCCGGTGAACGAGACCTCCATGTAGTGGTCGGCCGTGGCGGTGGGCGTGGCCATCGCCACGAACATGCCCTGAACTACGCCGCAGCCGACGAGGGCGTAGTCGCAGTCGAAGGCCTGGGTCGTGCTCCCATCCGCCGTGTACCAGTACCTGAGCGTCAGGGCGTTCAGGCTCTGCGCGCTCGTTCCGTTGTTCACGATCTGCAAGTGCGGCTCGATCTCCTGCGTCGTGGCCGACGTGATCGGGGTCATGTACTGCACGACGAGCGGACAGTCCGTGCACGAGGGCTCGGGCGAAGCATCGGGCTCCGGCGCGTCCGCCAAGCCTGCGTCGTCCGTGTCTCCGGCAGTCGAAGCCTCGGGTGAGGGATCGGGGACGGCGGAGTCTGCGTTCGCGATGGAGGTCCCGCCGCCCGAGTCCTCGTCGTCCGTGCTACTCTGGTCGGGGAGGGAAGTTGCGGCCATCGTGGCGCTTCCCGCGTCGGCGCCCTTGGGACCGTCGCCGGGGTCGGCGGCGCAAGCGGCGCAGAGACTCGCGTGAAGAAGCGCGATGGCCAGGCAACGGCTGCGGGACCGGGACATCACCCGTAGGAGGTGGCCTGACGCATCGTCGGCGGCTCAAGAACGGGCGCCCGCGCCGCTGTACGGGCAAACGCGCGAGCGACAGCGGCAATTTTGAGCCGTCGTGCCTCCCTCGTGGCGCTTCTAGTCCGTGAGAGACTGCTCGCTCTCTGGAACGAGGACCGTCGCGTCAAGGTGGGCCGGGCCATGGACCGGCGTCGCGGCGGCTTGCATTGCGGGGCTGGCCAGCCGAACGGCGCTCGCGGCGTCTGGCGACGCAGCTCCGTCCGCGGAGCCTCCGTCGAGCGATCACCCCGCCGACGTGGCGCACACGGATTGCCCTCCGGAGTTCCCAGGTTGTGGCGGCCCTGCGACCACGTCGACGACCTGCACCTCGGACGGCGATTGCAACCAAGGGCAGTTGTGCCAGGACGGCGCATGCACAGAGGCGGGCCGCCCCCGCGAGCGCGCGCCCTCGCTCCGAAACTGGATCAGCGTCGCGTTCGAGACCGACGCGCTGCTCTTGCCGTACGCGAACAACGCGTGCGCCGGCGGTACCGGGTACACCTGCTTCGGCAGCGATGGCGCGTACTACGCCAACCTGCCCTTGGCTGGCGCCGACGACCAGATCGGGGGCGGGCTGGCCATCGCGACTTCGCGGATCCTCGTCGGCTACGACCGCGCTCTCGGAGAGAACTTCACCGTCGGCGGCCGCCTCGGGTACGCGCTCGGCGGCGGCCCTCAGCGTCCGGGCGCCAACGGCTTTCTCCCGATTCACGTGGAGGCGCGAACCACTTACTGGTTCGGATCGAGCCCGCTCGCGCGGAGCGGCTTGCGCTTCTTTGCCCTCGCCGCTGGAGGGATGGCGGAGGTCGACGCCTCCGTTCCCGTGGATGTGTACGCGAACGTGCAGGCGTATCAGGCCGAGCAATCCCAGGGGTACCGTGCGTGGAAGAAGGCGGGCCTCGGGTTCGCCGCCCTCGGGGGCGGTGGCATGTTCGCCTTCACGCCCTCGACCGGCGTCGTGCTCGAGGCGAAGGCGGTCGAGATGTTCCCGACGCCCGCCACCGGCGTGAGCCTTCAGCTCGCGTATGTCGTCGTCCTCTGATTGCCCGTGCGCTTCGGTGCGCGGCGACGGGCTCCGCCCTAAAGCCCTAGAGGAGTGGCCTGAGGCCCGCGCGGGATGCGCTCTTGCGCCACACCGTGGCAAGCCACGGCTGCTGGTCGCGCGGCTTGCCCGTCGGCCGGTAGTAGTGCGCGAGCTCATCGAACCCGGCGGACGCCACGAGCGCGCGCCACGCCTCGATCTCCCAGTGGCAACCGTAGCGGTCTCCGTGCCAGCCCTCGTCGTTCTGGCCTCGCGGGTTGGAGCTGAAGAGGACCCCGCGTGGCTTGAGCGATCCGCGCAGGACGTCGAGGACGCGCAGCAAGTCGTGGCTCGGAACGTGAAAGAGCGACGCGTTGGCGAACACGCCGTCGAACCGACCCTCCGGCAGCGACACGGAGAGGAAGTCTTGCTCGATCACCTCGCAGCCCGAATGCTGACGCGCCATGGCGCAGAACGTTGGACAACCCTCGAGGCCGACCGCTTCGTGACCCAACGAGCGAAAGTAAGCGAGGTCGCGCCCCGGGCCGCACCCGAAGTCGAGGATGGCGAATGGTTGCGGGCCCTCGATGGGGCCGAGGAACGCCGCGTAGTTCTGCGTGACGTCGTGGTCCTTCGTCCCTTCCCAGAAGGCCGCGGCGTTCGCTTCGTAATGCGCGAGCGTCCGGGCCGAGACGGCGGGCTCGCCTCGAAGAGGGAAGTCCATGGAAAGGGCAGGCTCACGCGGACGCCGCCGAGCGTCAACCCTGCCAGGTCCGACCCGCGAGCCCGGCCCCCCACAGGCTGAAGCTGAAATAATCAGGTCGGCCACTAGCGCAACGCGTCATATGCGTCATGATACTTGCGGACGCGACGATGCCCTCTTTGGACGCCCTGCCCTCTGCGGTCCCGCCGGTCGGTCATTTCGCTGTGGTCGGCGACGTTAGGCTTCACTGGGCCGAGCTCGGCGCCGGGCCGCCTCTCGTGCTGCTCCACGGGCTCTGCGACTCCCATCGCACCTGGTTTCCGGTAGCCCCGGCGCTCGCGCGGTCGCGCCGGGTCCTCATGCTCGACCTCGCTGGCTGCGGCGAGTCCTCGCGTCCGGACGCGAGCTACACGCTCGACTGGCATGCGAACCTGATCGGAGCTTGGCTCGACAAGCTCGGCCTCGAGACTGTGGACGTCGTGGGCCACTCGTTCGGTGGTGGCGTCGCGCAGTGGATGCTGCTGAATCATCGGCGTCGCATCCGGCGGCTGGGCCTCGAGGCCTCCGGCGGGCTCGGGCACGAAGTGGGCGTCGCGCTGAGGTGGGCGTCGTTTCCGTTCTTCGTCGAACGGTTCGGCCAGCCCTTCATGCGGTTCGGCACGACGCGGGCGCTCAACGCCGCCGGCGGCGCGTTCTCCGACGACGAGGTCGCGATCCTCGCAAAATACAACGCAGCGCCTGGCACCGCGCGAGCCTTCTCGCGAAGCGTCCGCGACGTCATCGACGGGTGGGGTCAACATCGTAATTTCCTCGACCGTGCGTACGAGGTGCCCACACTGCCGCCGGTCGCGATCTTCTGGGGCGACGCCGATCCTCTCATCCCCATCGCGCACGGCGTCCGGGCCGCGTCCACCATCGAGGGCGCCACGCTCACTCGCTTCGCGGGCGTCGGTCACTTCCCGCACCGCCAGGTCCCCGTGCCCTTCGTCCGGGCGCTCGAGCCATTCCTCGATGCGCCGCACCTGGCCAACGCGCGGCTTCGCGACAGCTCGCGACCGGCGCAGCCGTCGCGCGGGCTTGCGCGCGCGTGGAGCGAAATCCCCTAGCCCTCGTGGAGGGGCGCGGCGGCTCCGACCACTTTCATCGCGTCGAGCCGTTTGGTCGCACGAGGACGACCATCACGTCCTCGGGAACACGACCCGACTGCAGTCGAACCAACTGGACGAGCTTCTCGGTCGCCACGCCGATCGGATTCGCGCGGACG
>PLIR01000444.1 GCA_003139415.1 Myxococcales bacterium
ACAACTACGCCGTCGACTTCATCGAGGCGACGCGCTGGATCAAGAAGAACCTGCCCCACGCGAAGGTGAGCGGCGGCGTGTCCAACGTCTCGTTCAGCTTCCGCGGCAACAACCGCGTGAGAGAGGCGATGCACTCGGCGTTCCTGTACCACGCCATCCGCGCCGGGATGGACATGGGCATCGTCAACGCGGGCATGCTCGAGGTCTACGAGGAGATCGACCCGGAGCTACGCGCCCTCGTCGAGGACGTCCTGCTCAACCGGCGGCCCGATGCCACCGAGCGCCTCGTCGATTTCGGCGAGAAGCTGAAGGCGGCCCGCGCGGGCGAGACGACGACCGACCGCAAGGAAGAAGAATGGCGCAAGGGCTCCGTGGAGGAGCGGCTCTCGCACGCCCTCGTGAAGGGCATCGACGCGTACATCGACGCGGACACGGAGGAGGCGCGCGTCGCCCTCGGCCGGCCCCTCTCGGTCATCGAAGGCCCGCTCATGGCCGGGATGAGCGTCGTCGGCGATCTGTTCGGCGCCGGCAAGATGTTNNATCGGCAAGAACATCGTCGGCGTCGTCCTCGCCTGCAACAACTACGAGGTCATCGACATGGGCGTCATGGTCCCGTGCGAGAGGATCCTCGAAAAGGCCAAGGAGTCGCGGGCAGACCTCATCGGCCTGAGTGGCCTCATCACGCCTTCGCTCGACGAGATGACGCACGTCGCACGCGAGATGGAGCGCCTGGGCTTCACGCTGCCCCTGCTCATCGGCGGCGCGACGACGAGCCGCGCCCACACGGCGATCAAGATCGCGCCGCACTACAGCCAGCCCGTCGTCCACGTGCTCGACGCGAGCCGCGCGGTCCCGGTGACGACGAACCTGCTCAGCGAGGAGAGCCGAGCGGCCTTCGTCGCGCAGCACACGGCGGACTACGAGCAGCTGCGCCGCACGCACTCGCAGCCCAAGCACAAGCTCATCCCGATCGACGCCGCGCGCGAGCGCCGTACCCCGATCGAGTGGCGGGCCGAGGACGTCTCTCTTCCCGAATTCACGGGCGTCCGCGTGCTCGACGACTTCCCCCTCGCCACGCTGCGTGAGTACATCGACTGGACGCCGTTCTTCCACACGTGGGAGTTGAAGGGCGTCTACCCGCGCATCCTCGAGAACGAGACGTACGGCGAGCAGGCGCGCACCCTGTTTGCCGAGGCAAATACCCTTCTCGATGACATCGTGGCGAAGAAGCTGCTCCGTGCCCGCGGCGTCTACGCGTTCTTCCCCGCCAGCGCCGCCGGCGACGACGTCGAGGTGTACGCCGACGAGGCGCGGGCTTCTGCCGCGGCGCGGTTCCACTTCCTCCGGCAGCAGACCGCGAAGGACGGCGACCCTCTCCGCTCTCTGGGCGACTTCGTCGCGCCGGCCCGCACGGGGCTTCGCGATCACATCGGCGCGTTCGCCGTGACGACTGGCGTCGGCCTGAAGGAGCTTTGCGACGGGTTCAGAGCGCGACACGACGACTACAACGCCATCATGTCGGAGGCGATCGCCGATCGGCTCGCCGAGGCCTTCGCAGAGTGTCTGCACGAGCGCGTCCGGCGCGAGTGGGGCTACGGCCGCAACGAGAACCTCTCGAAGGCCGACATGATCCGGGAGCAGTACCGCGGCATAAGGCCTGCGGCGGGCTACCCCGCATGCCCCGACCATACCGAGAAGGGCACGCTATGGCGCCTGCTCGACGTCGAGAAGAACGCCGGCATGATCCTCACGGAGTCCTTCGCGATGTGGCCGGGCTCGAGCGTCAGTGGCCTTTACTTCGCCCATCCCGAGTCGCGCTACTTCACGATCGGCAAGATCGGCCGCGATCAGGTGGTCGACTACGCCGGACGCAAGGGCATGACGCTGGGCGAGGCCGAACGCTGGCTCGCACCCAACCTCGGGTACGAGCCTGCGAACTGAGGTCTCGCTTTCGCCCTCATACCTCCAGCAGGGACAGCAGCTTTTCCTTGGTCGCCGTGCCCAGGTGGCCCGTGGTCTTGTCGCCGTTGCGGAACACGAGAACGGTCGGGACGGCTCGGACCCCGTAGCGCTGCGCGATGCGCGGCGACTCGTCGGTGTCTACCGTGACGACCTTGAGGCGCCCGGCGTTGTCGGCGGCGAGGCGCTCGATGATCGGCGCCATCGCGCGGCATGGTGCGCACCACCGCGCGACGAAGTCCACGAGCACGGGCACCTGCGCCTTCAGCACCTCTTCGTCGAACGTCTCGTCGTCCACTTTGATCGCCGTCGTCTGGGTAGGCATGATTCGTCTCCTTCGCTTCCGAGGGATGTCTCGCGCCTCCCTGCTTCTTACAGCCTTCTTGCAGCGCGTAAGATTCTGCCCTCCGGGCACATTCCCCTGCGATGACACCCGATCGCGACCATGACGCCCTCGACGCGCTCGCACGGCTCGTGCGGGAGCAGCGCGCCCAGCTCGCAGGCCTGGCACGGCGCGAAGGACTCGGGGCCGAGGACGCGTTCGACTGTGTGCACGACGCGCTCTGCACGTTCCTCGAGCTGGCCCTCCGAGGCGAGGCGCCGCCCGCCTTCGTCGACGGGGCATCGCTCGTCGCCGGGATCGTCGTCAACAAGGCGCGCAACAAGCGGCGCCGGCACCACATGGCGCGACCGCACGCGGACCTCGACGCGTTCGAGCCGGCCGACGACGGCCTCAGCACCGAGAGCCTCGTGGCTCACGCGGAGCAGTGCGTGCGCCTGCGGGGGTGCGTCGATCGGCTCTGCAGCACGCAACGTACCGTCGTGATGATGCGCCTGCTCGACNNGGCCGGCGAGGACGTGGCCGCGGCGCTCGGCCTCACACGCGGCCACGTGGACGTGCTCCTTCACCGCGCCAAGGCGTCGCTTCGGATCTGCATGACGGAACGCCTGCGTTCTCCGGAACTCTCAACCGCCGCCTCCGCCGCGCTCGACGGCAACGAGGACGCTGTGCGCGATGGCCGCTCGTCGTAAGTGGGAGAGCTGTCGACCGTCGGCCTCCGTAAGCTCGAAGCGATCCCGA
>PLIR01000149.1 GCA_003139415.1 Myxococcales bacterium
TGCGCGCCTCCGTCTCGCCGGGGCTTCGGCCGTGTACCGGCGCGCGAGGCTGAGGACGTGACTGGGTCATCTAGGCGGCGCGAAGCTAGTACAGGCGCAGGAGCGTGTCACCACCGGCCTCGCGCCGTCGCTCTTGCCGTAGACTCGCGGGAAGCTCGATGGTTCCTCCCCGCGCCCCTCACCGACGCCGCGTCTGGCCCTGGTACTTGCTTCTCCTTCCGCCCTTCGTCGGGTTGCTCTGGGTTCCCTTCTACAATCGGCTCGATCCGCGCATCGGGGGCGTGCCGTTCTTCTACTGGTACCAGTTCGGGTGGATCGGGGTCAGCGTCGTCTTGACGACCGTCGTGTACTTNNTGCTCGGCGGCGACCTGTACACCGCATACACGTTCATGGCCGTCCCGGCCCTGGTCTTCGGCGCGGGCGCCCTCGGGTTCTTCGCGCTGCCCTACACCGTCATCGCGTACCCGCTGGTGCTCGTCGTCATGCCGCGCATGTGGAGCGTGA
Source organism: Myxococcales bacterium (assembly GCA_003139415.1). Lineage (GTDB taxonomy): Bacteria > Myxococcota_A > Polyangia > Polyangiales > Polyangiaceae > Palsa-1150. The sequence goes on from PLIR01000149.1 coordinate 505, forward strand.
CGCACAAGCGCGGCTACATCACTGCCGCGGACTTCGTGCGCGGGCGCTTCGACAGCGGGGGCCTCGCGCTCGCCGTCGCCGTCACGGGCATCCTCGCGACGATGCCCTACATCGGCCTGCAGCTCGTCGGCATCCAGGTCGTGCTCGGCGCGCTCGGCATCCAAGGCGACCTGCCGCTGCTCATCGCGTTCTTGATCCTGGCCGTCTACACCTACCAGAGTGGCCTGCGCGCGCCGGCGCTCATCGCGGTCGTCAAGGACGCCATCATCTACGTGACGGTCATCGCCGCCGTCGCCGTCGTCCCGATGAAGCTCGGCGGGTACGGCAAGATCTTCGACGCCGTGGCCCCGCAGAAGCTCTTGCTCGCGGCCCCCAAGCCCGGCGATCTCGGACAATACTCGTCGTATCCCACGCTGGCCCTCGGGTCCGCGTTCGCGCTGTTTCTCTATCCGCACTCGATGACCGGCGTCCTCAGCTCGAGCGGGCGCGCGGCGATCCGGCGCAACACGGCGATGCTGCCGGCGTACTCGTTCCTGCTCGCGCTCATCGCGCTGCTCGGGTACATGGCCCTCGCCGCCGGCGTCGACAAAAACCCTGCGTACGCGGCGGGCTTCAAGCAGTACGGCGCCAACTTCGCCGTCCCCGCGCTGTTCCTCGACACGTTTCCGGGCTGGTTCGCCGGCTTCGCGTTCGCGTCGATCGCCATCGGAGCGCTGGTGCCCGCGGCGATCATGTCGATCGCGGCGGCCAACCTGTTCACGCGCAACGTTTACCGCGAATACATGCGGCCGGGGTGCAGCGACAAAGAGGAGGCTACGGCCGCCAAAGTCGCGTCGCTGGTCGTGAAGTTCGGTGCGCTCGTGTTCATCCTGTACGTGCCGCAGAAGTACGCCATCGACATGCAGCTCCTCGGCGGCGTCTGGGTCCTGCAGACGTTGCCGGCCGTCGTCGTCGGGCTCTACACGCGCCGGCTCCACCGGTGGGGGGTCCTTGCCGGATGGGCGGCGGGCATGGGCACCGGCACGTGGATGGTGCGCGCGATGCAATTCAAGAGCGTCTATCCGCTGCACGTGGGCGGCCTGACGGTGCCCGGCTATGCGGCGCTCTGGGCGCTCGGCGTGAACCTGGCCGTCTCCGTCGCCGCCACCTTCGCGTTCGACGCCGCAGGCGCAGCGCGCGGCACCGACGCGACGGAAGCTGCAGACTACGTCTGACGCGTGCTAAAGCGAGCGGCCAATGCCCTACGTCCGCACGCGTCTGGGTCGGTGGTTTTACGAAGAGCGCGGCCCGTCCACTCGCGGAGGCGATGCGATCCTGCTCTGGCACAGCTTCATGTGCGACGGCGGAATGTGGCGCCACCAGATCGGGCCGCTCTCCGCGCTCGGCCGCGTCGTCTCGTTCGACGGCCCGGGCCACGGCAAGAGCGAGGTGCCGCCGCGGCACTTCACGCTCGAGGACAACGCCGACGCGCTGCTCGACGCCTTCGAGGAGCTCGGCATCGGCCGCGTCGTGGTCGTCGGACTGTCGTGGGGCGGCATGGTGGGCATGCGTCTCGCGCTGCGCCACCCGCACCGCGTGAAGGGCCTCGCCTTGCTCGACACGAGCGCCGAGCCAACGCCACGCGCCGAGAAGATCAAGTACCGCGCGTTCGTGTCCTTCGGGCGCCGCTTCGGGATGCCTCACGCGCTGGCCGACTGGCAGATCGTGCCACTCTTCTTCAGCGCGAAGGCCCGCGCCGAGCAGCCCGAGACGGTCGAGCGCATGATCCGGGCGGCGAGCGGCTTCGACCGCGAGGGCCTCGCGCGCGCCTCGCTCGCCGTCGTCGTGCATCGGACGAACATCCTGCCCGACCTCGGCGGCGTGCACGTCCCGGCGCTCGTCATCTGCGGTCGCGAAGACCGCGCGACGCCGCCGATCCACTCGCAGCGCATCGCCGAGAAGATCCCCGGCGCGCGCCTCGTCTGGATCGACGGCGCGGGCCACCTGAGCGCCCTGGAGATGCCCTCCGAGGTGAACGCGGTGCTCGTGCCGTTCGTCCAGGCCGCGCTCACCGCGTGAGCGCGATCGACCGAGGGAGAAAACCGCCAGGACGCCAAAGACGGCGGTTTTCTCGCCCTCAACGGCTTTTTTCAACAGGCTGCTTAGCTTAGTTGCCGGCGACGTGGACGACGAGCTCGCGGCGATGGGGCGCCCGGCGGTGCTCCCAGACGTAGATCGCCTGCCAGGTGCCGAGGACGAGGGAGCCGCCCGTGATCGGGATCGAGAGGCTCGAGGCCGTCACCGCGGAGCGCAAGTGGGCCGGCATGTCGTCCGGCCCCTCGTCGTCGTGCTCATAGGCTCCTCCCTCGGGCGCGAGCTTTTCGAGCCAGCGCTCCAGGTCGCGCAGAACGGCGGCGTCGGCGTTCTCCTGGATGACGAGCGACGCGCTCGTATGTCGGACGAAGACGGTACAGAGCCCCACCGCGACCCGCGCCGACGCGACCACGGCCACGACTCGGTCCGTCACGTCGTACAGGCCGCGGGCCTTCGTCTCCACGACCACGGTGCCCTGATGCATCTTCATCGCTTGCGGATCAGCCCTTCTTGCACCGTGCTCGCCACGAGGCGCCCGCCGCGATCGAAGAAGCGGCCCCGGACGATGCCGCGCGCGCCGGCGGCGCTGGGGCTCTCGATGTCGTAGAGCAGCCAATCATCGACGCGGAAGGGGCGGTGAAACCAGATGGCGTGGTCGATGCTCGCGATCTGCATTCCCCACGTCATGAAGCTGACGCCGTGCGGGTCGAGCGACGCGCTGAGGAACGAGAAGTCCGACACGTACGCGAGCAAGTACCGGTGCAGAGCGGCGTCGTCGGGCAAGCGGTCGACCATGCGGTACCAGTAACGGCGCGTCGGTGGCTGCGCGGTCGGAGCGAACGGATTACGGACCTCGACGGGGCGAATCTCGACGGGCCTCGGCATCGCGGCGCGCTCGCGTATGGCCTCGGGCAGGTGCTCGGCGAACGCGAGGACTAGCTCCGATTCGGAGCGGAGCGACTCGGGCGCCGGGACATCGGGCATCGCGTCCTGGTGCTCGAAGCCCGCCTCGTCGATCTGGAATGACGCGGCCAGGCTGAAGATGGCCTCGCCCTCCTGCAGGCCAACGGCGCGGCGCGTGGAAAAGCTCTTGCCGTCCCGTAGCCGGTCCACCTGGTAGATGATGGGCGCCTTCAGCTCGCCCGCCCGGATGAAGTACCCGTGCGCGGAGTGCACGGAGCGCCCGGCCCCGACGGTCTGCGCCGCGGCCGACAGCGCCTGCCCGAAGACTTGCCCGCCAAAGATGGCCCCCCAGCCGAGGTCCTGACTCTTGCCGCGAAACAGATCGCGGTCGATGCGCTCGAGGGCGAGCAGGTCCACGAGGTCCTGGAGGATTGGCTGCATTCGGAGGAGTTTAGGGTCGCAATCGCGGAACGCGCAGTCCCCGTTGAGGGCGGGGGGGGCGCCGTGCTCCCCCACTGCGACGTTTCGTTCCTCCGAAGCTTTCGGTAGCGTCGGGGCCGGGGTGACGGGGCCATGAAGACCGGCGCGTTCCGTCGGAGCGTCAGCGGCATTCTCCGGTGCGGGGCAGCGGTGCTGGTCGCTTGCTCGGCGGGCACGTCGAAGCCCCCCGAGCCCAGCCACACGGACTGCCCCCCGACGGCCAGTGGAGACGGCTGCGCAACACCGGACGGGTCGATCGACTCCGGCAGCTCAGACGCCGGACCGGACACCGGCGACGCGAGCGCCCCCGGCACCGCGCCTGACGCAGGCGCCCTCGACGCTGGCCCTCATGCCCTCCCTTGCATCACGTCCTCCGATTGCCCAAAAGGAGCCCTATGCGCCGGCGCAGTCTGCGTCGCGGAATGCGGGACTCCAGCTCCAGGGAACTACTGTGCCCAAAGTTGCGTGACCCCAGGAGATTGCGAGTGCCCGGCGGGTTCGAAGTGCGGGGTGCTTTACGGTTACTCTCCGGCCGCCATCGCTGACATGACGACGTGGCCGAGCGTCTGCCACATCGATTGCGATCATGACCCATCCGTGTGCCCGTCGGGCACGACATGCTTGCTGTCGTGGAATGACTTCATTTGCGTTTCGACCGCATGCCCGAGCGGATCGGATTGTTCCCTGCAACCCCACCTCCCGGACGCCGACTCCCCTCCCGCCGTCCTTGGCACGTGCGCCGTCGCCACCGATGTGGATTAGTCGGCGATTCACAGGAGGTGCGAAACGCGGCCCTTCGCCGCCGGAAGGCCTTTGCTCAGGCGCTTGCTCCGGGCGACGCGCCCTCGCATGCTGCCGCGGTAGGCGAGACGGAGGCTCACACGCCCATGAAGACTCGAAAGCTCGGCTCTCTCACCGTCAGCGCGCTCGGCCTGGGCTGCATGGGGATGAGTGAGTTCTACGGACAGCGGGACGACGTAGAGTCGACCGCGACCATTCACCGGGCCCTCGAGCTCGGCGTCACCCTCCTCGACACGGCCGACATGTACGGTCCGTACATCAACGAGGAGCTTGTCGGGCGCGCCATCGAGGGCAAGCGCGATCGCGTCGTGCTCGCGACCAAGTGCGGGATCGTGCGAGACCCAACGGACCCGAAGAAGCGCGGCGTCAACGGGACCGCGCGGTACATCCGAGAGTCGTGCGAAGCGAGCCTGAAGCGCCTGCGGGTGGACGTCATCGATCTCTACCAGCTCCATCGCGTCGACCCCGCCACGCCGATCGAGGAGAGCGCGGCGGCGCTGGGCGATCTCGTCAAGGCCGGCAAGGTGCGCGCGGTAGGTCTCTCCGAGGCGAGCTCCAAGACGTTGCGCCGTGCGCACGCCATCCATCCGATCGCGTCCGTGCAGACGGAGTACTCGCTCTGGACGCGCGATCCCGAGGACGACGTCCTCGCCACGTGCCAGGAGCTCGGCATCGGGTTTCTCGCCTACAGCCCCCTCGGGCGCGGCTTTCTCACGGGGACGATCAAGCACACGACCGACCTCGCGCCTGGCGACTTCCGGCATGGTTCACCTCGCTTTCAGGGGGACAATTTCGAGAAGAACCTCGCGATCGTGGCGACGGTCGAGGGGATCGCCAAAGACCTCGGGTTGACGGCGTCGCAGCTCGCCATCGCGTGGGTGATGGCGCAGAAGGACTTCGTCGTTCCCATCCCGGGGACGAAGCGGCGCAAGTACCTCGAGGAGAACTGCGCGGCCGCGAACGTGACGCTCGAGCCCGCTGATCTCGCGCGACTGGCGGCCGCCTTCCCGAAGGACTCCGCTGCGGGGCTTCGCTATCCCGAGTGGAACATGCCGTTCGTGAACCGATAGGCGCGGGAATCTGGCATCGTGGGCCGCGTGCCCCTCTCGGAAGACGCGTTCGCCGCCCTCGTAGACGCGGGATGCCCGGACTGCAAGACCAAGAAGCTCACGATCGAGGCCCTCGTCGTCCAATGGCTTCCGCTGCTCGCCGGCGAGCCATTCGGCGCGCCCTCCTGGGGCTACAAGGGCGAAGACCTCGTGCGCGGCACGTATCGCATCGCCTGCGACGGCTGCAAGAGAGAGCTCTTCACGTCGAGCGTGTGCCCCCAATGCGGCGCGGCCCACGGGGTACGGCGGGCCCTCGACAACGAGAATGCCTTCCCCCTTCCCGAGGCCTGTGCGAGTTGCGCGAGCGAGCAAGTGAGGGTGACGGCCTTCGTGCCTGCCCGGGTGGCTTATGAAGGTCGGCGCGCCAGCAAGGCTCGCGCCGGGGCAGCCCCGGAAGACCCGGGGTTTCACGCGATCCGGGTAGAGTGCAAGAGCTGCCACCAAGTGACGGAGCCGCGGGGTGGATGTCCTCTTTGCTCGGGAGAGAGCGTCGTTTGAGATGAGCGCGTCGCCCGCCGCCGCCCAGGGCGCCACGGCACACCGCGTGGCCGCGGTGGACGTCCTCGATCCACCGCGCGCTTCGCCCGCCTCGTCGGTCGTCGAGTTCTTCCTGGTCGGCGGTGCGACACCGCTGCTCTTCGCGGTGGCGTGGTGCCTGCGGAGGCTGCTCGGGCTCGACGCAGCGGAGCTCGCCGTGGGGTTCGTGATGTTCCACGCGGCGTTCGTCATCAACGACCCGCACTTCGCCGTCACGTATTGTCTCTTCTACAGGGACTTCGCCGCGCGCGCGTTCGGAGGCGCCTTTGGCCCGCGGCTGCGCGCCCGGTACCTCTTGGCGGGGATCGCCGTTCCCGTCGGGCTCGCGGCGTGGGCCGCGACCGCGCTCGCCACGAAGTCGGCCATGTCGCTTGGCCTGCTCATCCAGCTGATGTTTCTGCTCGTCGGCTGGCACTACGTGAAGCAGGGGTTCGGCGTGATGACCGTGCTCGCGGCGCGGCGCGGGGTCCGCTTCACCCGCACCGAGCGCATCGTGGTGCTCGCGCACGCCTTCGCGGGCTGGGCGTACGCGTGGGCAAGCCCGCCGGATCCCGGCACGGAAGTCGAGGAGAAGGGCGTCGTCTTCACGACCGTCTTGCACCCGGCGTGGCTCGATCGCGCAGCGCATGCCGTGTTCCTGGCGACGGCGTGTGCCCTCGTCATCATCTTGGTGCGCAAGCGGCGGCGCGAGGGGCGACTTCCGATCGCGACGCCCCTGACCGCCCTGCTCTGCAGCATCTGGTCGTGGTCGATCTATTCCAGCATCGATCCGCTCGTCGTCTATGCGATTCCGGCGCTGCACTCCGTGCAATATCTCTACTTCGTGTGGCTCCTGCGCCGCGGCGAGGCGCGCGAGCGTGAAGGCCCACCCTGGTTCGAGCCTTCCGCCGCGACGCGCATCACCGCGCTCGCGGCATCCGCGCTGGCGCTCGGCTGGGTGCTCTTTCACGGTGCACCGTCGCTCTTCGACGATTTGCTCGTCCCCCGGCGCCTTCCGGCCGCGCAAGCCGCGCTCGGGCCGACGCCCTATTTCGCGGCGCTCTACACCTTCGTGAACGTGCACCACTTCTTCATGGACAGCGTCATCTGGCGCCGCGACAACCCGGAGACGCGGTACCTCTTCGCTCAGCCAAAACCATCGATCGCGCCCTCAACGGCACGTCTCGTATAGCGAAGTCGAATCGGTGGCCGAAGGGTCGTGGTCCGTGGCGATCGACCGCGCCGCTCGGCCGTCTTTCGATGGAATACGCCAGAATCAGTGTCCCACTCGTGGCAAGAAGGTGCCAGGGACGCGCCGGTTTCGTTGAGAAAAGACACGGTGTGGATGTCTATTGAACCGTCGTTACTGTCTATGTTACGAGCCTCGCCGTTGTACCAGCTCAAGAGCGCGGAGCACGCCGCGACTCTCTTCGCGGCCAACGATTCGGGCAATACGGGAGGATTTCGCAATGAGAAAATCGATGATGGTCGCAGCGTTTGCGGTAACCGGCGCCGGCGCCGCCGGTGCTTCCGCCGCGCTGCCCGTGCCCTATCAGGGCTCGGATACGGAGTACGATCTCACCACCCAGGCCATCAAGGGGGCGAACTCGGTCAACCCGACGCTGATCACGCCGCTCAATGCGTACATCGGTGGAGGCTCGGGCAACGCCATCGCGGTGATGTCGAGCGCCAGCCCGACGCAGTATACGGGTCCGATGTCTCGCATGATCAAGAGCGAGGCCAACGTATGCGTCAACAGCGGCGCCAACGCGACCGGGGCGGCGGGCATCGTCCTCGGCCTCGACGCGGTCGACGTCCTCTCCTCGACCCTCGCCGGCGGCCAGGCCTCCTGCAACGGCGCCGCGGGCGCCTCGGGCGACAACACCGGGCTCGGCCTCGCGTACGGGTTGAACTCGTCCAACGCGCTTCCGGCTGCCGCCGCGGTCTTCTCGAAGGCCCCGACAACGGCCAACCCGATGACGTGGAAGTGGGTCCTCGGGCTCATCTACGGAGGCCATGACTTCTCGAACAGCAGCGCGGCGGTCGATTGCAACAGCACGGCGCGACAGAACCTGGTCGCCAACTGGAGCCTGCTCTTCCAGCAGGGTTGCTCCTTCGCCAGCGGCGCGGCCATCTGCAACGACACGACCCACGGCGGCGCGCTCTGGCACGCGTTCCGTCGCGACGACGTGGCCGGTACGGCCGACGCCTTCGCGTCGATCATCGGCCTGACGCCGTCCATCTCGGGCGCGTACGGCGAGACCTCCACGATTTCGACGTACGGCTTCGGCGCGACTCCCTACTGCAACGCGATGAACTGGGATGTCAGCATCAACAACGTCAACGTCTCGAACAGCAGCTACTGCTACGGCGGCGTTCACTCGCAGTTCCTCGGCCCCGGCGGCGTGCCGGACAGCACCGACCCGACCCACCGCATGCCCCCGCCCGGGGTCTGGGGTACGGCCCCCGACACTTCTCAGCTCAAGCCCACGAAGGGCTCGTGGGACGTCCTGCCGACCTCGTACCAGGACAACGACCCGATCCGCCGCCCCTGCATCGGCGCCACGGTCAAGAACACGGGCATCGCCGGGGAGCAGATCTGCAACATCGACAACAACCTCGGTCTCGTCCTGCCGATCAATGCGTCCGACTGGCTGCTCTCGCTCTCCACCCCGCTCAAGCAGTACCCGACGAACAACTGCACGGGCGCGTTCGTGCTCGGCGCCCCTCCCACGGTCTTCACCTGCGCGCCCAGCGGCGTCACGCACTCGGGCGAGTGCCCCAACGGCGACTCGCTCTTCGCGGGCGGCTGCCTCGTGCCGATCGACAGCACGAACGACACCTCGCAGTGCCTGTCGAACTCGACCAACGTCACGGCCATCCAGGTCCGCACCAACCTCGCCAACGGCGGCAACCCCGACGGCCGTATCTACAACATCACGATGCGCGACGGCTCGGTCAGCAACAACGGCACGCTGCCGTTCTTGCAGTACAACATCGCCGCGCTCAGCACCGCGGCGAACCCGGTCACGGTCGACTTCTGGGGCGGCAGCGGCCGAATTCACTCGACCCAGACGATTCTCCCTGGCACGGCGGTGCCCTGCCAGGAGGTAGACGTGGACGACGCCATCGGTTGCATCACGCAGGCGGACCCGTGCAGCATCGGGTTCTCGGGCGACAACGCCAAGACCTGGAACCAGCGCTCGCCCATCACCGCCGCCTCGCCGGGCACGGACGCAGCCCGTCTCGACCAGATCTACCCCGTGCCGGCTACCGTGCAGCTCCTCGGGCAGGCGGGTGAGTACCAGTTCGCCCGCAAGCTCTACTTCAGCTCGTTCATCGGCTTCCAGAACATCCCCAACAATTCTACGAGCGGCACCGGAACGGGCGCGAGCGAGCTTTACCTCGCCAACTGGGAAGCGACGGACTCGAACATCAACCCGCTGCTCTCGTCGAACGGCTTCTTCACGTTCGACACATCGGGCGGGCCCCAGTACAGCCCCGGTGGCGCTGGCACGACGGGCCTCGGCGCGCAGTTCTGCGAAGACTTCAACGAGAGCAATATCTGCGACAGCGGCAAGAGCACGAACAACAACGCCTGCGCCACCATCAACAGCGCCATCTCGAGCATCTCCAACACGGCCAACACGGTGTGCGGCAACGGCATCGTCGAGGCGTACGAAGAGTGCGACGACGGCGCGAACCAAACGGCCAAGGGCATCGGCCATTGCTCGAGCACCTGCCGCTGCACGACGCAGTCTCTGGGGGCGTCGACGACGGCCGGCGGCGACAACGGATGCCAGTGAGCACGTAGCTCGCTGGATCTCACCCGTAGTGAAAAGAGGCGCATCCCGGAGGCGGGGCGCGCCTCTTTCTTTGGTTCGTCACTTGGCCGAGACGGTCTCGCCGGAGCCGATGAATGTCCGGTAGAGCGCCATGGTGAACCGCCCCGCAGCCGGGTCGCCGGGCATCGGCGCGCGGCCCTCGAGGATCATCCGCAGCGGTACGGCCGTCCCGTAGAGCACGCGGGTCGTGTCCTGATCTTGGCTGAGCTCTGCTCCGTTGATGACGGCTCCGGCAAACAGACCTCGAGAGTGCGAATACGACACGATATCGCCCCCGCCGGTGTCGTTGCTGACGCCCGTGCCCTTGCCTACCTGACCGGCCGTGGCCGACACGTCCGCACCCAAACGGAAGCTGCCCTTGAGCAGCGCCCGCCTCGCCGTGTCATCCATGGCGAGCATGAGGACAGCGGCCGATGAGGCGCCGATCTGAGCCCCGACGCTCCCGCCGCCGATCGAGATGGGGGCCGGCGGGCTCCAGCCCTGCTCGGTCCTGCAGGCGGCGAAGCCCTGGCCACCGCTGCCGCCCACGACGAGGCCGGCGGTGACGACCTGCGGGAGGACGACCACGCATAGCGGCCGACTCGCGACTTCGTCCGGAATCGTGGTGCGAAAGTCCGAAAGGGAGTCGCTTGCGCTCGCGAGCCGATCCTCGGTGTGCGTGCGTGCGTCGCTGCCGGGCGACGTCGCTTGTGTCTCGGAGGTGGTCGAGCACGCCGCGAGGCATGCGAGAATGCTGATCCCTGAGAATAGTGCCTTCATCATGGGCGCATCGAAATGCACCGCGCATGCCCGGCCGCCGACACGAACGCCTGCGGCCGGCACCCCTCAGGTCGAGCTCGCGCTCAGGGGAAGATCTCGCGCTCCTTGTACACGGCCTCGATGCGCTGCAGCGCGAGCGCATATGCAGCAATCCGCATGTCGCAGCGCTTGGCTCGGGCGAAGTCGGCGACGTCGTGGTACGCGCGCTTCATGGCGACTTCGAGGCGCGCGTCGACGTCTTCTTCCGACCACGTCTCGGAGCGCTTGTTCTGGACCCACTCGTAGTAGCTGACGGTGACGCCGCCCGAGTTCGCGAGCACGTCGGGCAAAAGGTCGATCCCCTTCTCGAGCAGAATTTTCTCGCCCGATGGGTGCGTCGGGCCGTTGGCCCCCTCGGCGACGAGCTTGACGTTGAGCGAGGCCGCCTCGGCCGCGCCGACCTGGTTCTCGAGGGCGCACGGGAGGAAGATGTCGGCGCGCGTCGCGAAGAACTCTTCGCGCGTGATCGGCTTGCCGCCCGGATACCCGGCGATGCCGCCGTTCGCCTCGACGTAGTCCTGCAGCTTGTGCGCGTTGAAGCCCTCTGGGTTGTACATGTACCCGGTGTGGTCGCCGACGGCGACGGCGGAGACCCCCAGCCTCGAGAGGATGACGGCGGTGTTCGATCCGACGTTGCCGAACCCCTGGACGATCATCGTGGAGCCCTCGAGGTTGAAGCCCTTGTCGGCCGCCCACTCGAGGATGCAAAAGACGATGCCCTGGCCCGTGGCCTTCGTCCGCCCGAGGGTGCCGCCGCTGGCGACGGGCTTGCCGGTGACGACGCCCTTGACCATCTGCTTGCTCGCGGACCCCACCATGTTCGAATACGTGTCCATCATCCAGGCCATCGTCTGGCTGTTCGTGCCGACGTCGGGCGCGGGGATGTCGTACTCGGGGCCGATGTTCTCGCCGAGGGCGTGCGTGAAGCGGCGCGTGATGCGCTGGAGCTCCTGCCTCGACACGGAGTGCGGATCGAACTTGATGCCGCCCTTACCGCCGCCGAAGGGCAGCCGGAGCAGCGCGGACTTCCACGTCATCATGGCCGCGAGCGCCTTCACGTCGTCGAGGGCGACCTGCGGGTGGTAGCGCATGCCGCCCTTGAACGGCCCGAGCAGGTTGTTGTGCTGGACGCGGTAACCCTTGAAGAGGCGGATGTCCCCGTTGTCCATCCGGACCGGGAAGTTTACGATCACCTCGTTCTTCGGCTGGCTGAGGATCGTCTGAACGTACGGCTCGACGTGCGCGACTCGCGCCGCGCGATCGAGGTAGTCCTGCACGACCTTGTAGAAGTCGTATTCCTTCGCCGCTGAACCGGGCAGCTTCGACGGGGGAGGGGTGGGCATGCTCATGCTATTTTCAATAGGGACGGTTCAACGCCTCTTCAACTGGCGTGTTGAGGCAAGGCGAAACCGATCCACTCCGCATACAAGAATACCACGACGCTCGTAAAAATGAGGGCGTCGACACGGTCGAGCACCCCGCCGTGGCCCGGCACGACGTCGCCCGAGTCCTTGACGCCCATCGAGCGCTTGATGAGAGACTCGCACAGATCCCCCGCTTGCCCCATCACCCCGCCAACGAGCGAGAGCGCAAGCGCGTGCGAGAGCGGTAGCGCGCCGCGCAAGAACCATTGCGAGGCGATGACGCCCCAGGCCACGCTGCCGAGGAGGCCTCCTATCGCGCCTTCCACCGTCTTTTTGGGCGATACGACCTCGTAGAGCTTGTGGCGGCCGAGGTAGCGGCCGGCGAAGTAGGCGGTCGTGTCGGCAAACCAGGCGACGCCCAGCGTCAAGAGCACGGCGCCCGCGCCTGTGGGGCCGAGCATCCTCCGCATGAGCGCGAGCAGCGTCAGCGGAATGACGATGAAGAGCGGGCCGAAGCCAAGCGCACACGATCGCAAAGCCGCGGTGTCGATGTTGCCGATGCGCGCCAGAGCCACGAGCGGCCCCGTCAATGGCACGACCGCCAGGACCGTCACGAGGGTGCGCGGGTCGTCCCCACCGAAGTACACGGCGACCCCCGCGACGGCGGAGATGACGATCCCGATGCCGCGCGCAACGCCATCGTCGGGATGCGTCATGACGAACAGCTCGCGCACGCCCACGAGCGAGACAGGCAGGACCAGGACGAAGAACGCCCACGGCGGCGCGAGAAAGAGCAAGGCCAGGATGACAGGCACCATCACGGCCGCCGTCGCGAGGCGGAGGGTGAGGTTCGACGCCGCCGAGGCCATCAGATCGCTATGCGCGTGATGGGTCCCGAGGCGGCCGCGAGCGCCGCGCCGATCGGCGAGGACGGCGACGACGGGAGCGCCTGCGCCGCGCCTTCGCTCGCCGACGCCGCCGCCACCAGACCGAAGCGGCGGTCGCGCGCTTGATAGCTCGCGATGGCTGCGAAAAGGTCACGCTCCGCAAAGTCTGGCCACAGCACGTCGGCAAAGTAGAGCTCCGCGTATGCGAGCCCGTAGAGCAAGAAGTTGGAGATGCGCCGCTCGCCGCCCGTCCGGATCACGAGATCGGGGTCGCCGACCGATAGACTGGGCATGTGCTCGCGAAGCGCGTCGGTCGTGACGTCGTCGGGGCGGATGCGGCCTGCGGCGACGGCCTTCGCGAGCTCGCGCGCGGCGCTCGCGATCTCCTCGCGGCCCCCGTAAGACAGGGCCAGGGTGAGGACCATGTCGTCGTTGCTCGAGCTCTCGGTGCGGAGCGGATCCAGGATGGCGCGAACGAGGGCGGGCAGCCGCCCGAGGTTGCCGATGGCGTTGAGGCGGATGCCGTTATCGAGGATTTCGTCGCGCTCGCTGAGAAGGAAGTCTCGCAGCAGCAGCATGAGGGCGTCCACTTCCTCCTCTGGACGCGCCCAGTTTTGTTCGCTGAAGGCGTAGAGCGTGAGGGCACGAAGGCCCAGCCGACGCGCGGCTCGAACCGTCTTGCGCACGGCCGACGCCCCCTCGCGGTGGCCGAGGGCACGCCCCTGGCCACGCGCCTGCGCCCAGCGGCCGTTGCCATCCATGANNCTCCCCCACACCCCCATCCGGGAAACGGTCCCACTGGCGCCGTCCCGCGACCGACCTATCCTCGTCTCCCGCGCCCATGACCGCCGCCGCCGACGTGACGCACACCCCCGACGCGCGCCCTCCGCGTGCGAACGACCTCGATGCCCTGCTCGGACGGCTCCGGGACGCGGCGAAGAAGGACGGCGCGCCGTCGTACGAGGCGAGGGTCAAGGATCTCGACAAGCTCGACAAAGCGATCCGGGGGCGAAAGGCGGCCATCGCCGACGCCATCGCTCGCGACTTCGGCACGCGGTCCAAGCACGAGACTCTGTTCGGAGAGGTCTTCGGCGTGCTTTCGCTCATCCACTACACGAAGGGCCACCTCCGCGACTGGATGGACCCGGAGGATCGCGAGACGAGCCTCGTCTTTCTGCCCTCGACGTCGCAGGTCGTCGTGCAGCCGCTCGGCGTCGTCGGGATCATCGCGCCGTGGAACTACCCGGTGCGCCTCGCGCTGGCGCCGCTCGTTGCCGCGCTCGCGGCGGGCAACCGCGTGATGATCAAACCGAGCGAGCTCGTGCCGGGCACGTCGGCGCTTCTGCGTGATCTCATCTCGGAGACGTTCCCGGCCGATCAGGTCGCGGTCGTCGTGGGCGGGGCCGACGTGGGCGAGGCGTTCGCGAAGCTGCCGTTCGACCACCTCTTCTTCACGGGATCGACCCGCGTCGGCAAGATGGTCATGCGCGCCGCCAGCGAGAACCTCGTGCCCGTCACGCTGGAGCTCGGGGGCAAGTCGCCCGCCATCGTGGGGCCCGACTTCGACCCGAAGACGGCCGCGGCCCGCATCATGGCGGGCAAGACGTACAACGCCGGCCAGACCTGCATCGCGCCGGACTTCGTGATGGTCCCCGCGGCCTCGCGCGACGCGTTCGTCGAAGGGTGCCGCGCCGCCGTCGCGAAGATGTATCCGACGCTGCTCAAGAACCCGGACTACACGTCGATCGTCAACGACCGGCACTACGCCCGGCTGCGCGCCTACGTCGACGACGCCAAGGCGGCGGGGGCCGAGGTGATCGAGATCAACCCGTCACGCGAGGCGCTCGACGCGGGCGGCGCCGGTGACCGAAAAATCGCCCCCACCCTCGTCCTCGGGGCGACGGACAAGCTGCAGTGCATGCAGGAAGAGATCTTCGGCCCGGTGCTGCCGATCCTCACGTACACGACGCTCGACGAGGCCCTCGCCTACGTCAACGATCACCCGCGCCCCCTCGCCCTCTACTACTTCAGTCACAACCGCGAAGGCATCGACCGGGTGCTCTCGGAGACGACGTCCGGCGGCGTCTCCGTCAACGAGACGATGCTGCACATCGCCCAGGACGACCTCCCCTTCGGCGGCGTCGGCCCGAGCGGCATGGGCCACTACCACGCGCGCGACGGGTTCGACGCCTTCTCCAAGAAGAAGGCCGTGTTCCGTCAATCGCGGATCAACACGACGGGGCTGCTGCGGCCGCCGTACGGCAAGATGGCCGATCGCGTGATCGCCATGCTGCTCGGACGCTAGCCGCGCGCGCGCCGGCTGGCGATCTATCCTCTCCGCAGCGGCTTGCCCTCTTCCTCCATTTCTCCGTCCTCGGACGTCATCGTCGTCGGCGCCGGGCACAACGGCCTCGTGGCCGCCGTGCTCCTCGCGCGCGCGGGCCTGCGGGTCTCCGTCCTCGAAGAGAAGTCGATCGTCGGCGGGGCGTGCAAGACCGAGCGGCCCTTCGCCCGGGCCCCGCACCTCGCCGCGTCGACGGGGGCCTACCTGCTCGGCCTGATGCCGCCGGAGCTCGTCGCCAAGCTCGGCGTGGAGATTCCGTGGATCCGGCGCGACCCGCACTACTTTCTGCCGACCACCGGATCGCGGCACCTGCTCTTCGGGTCGGACGGGGCGGCGATGGAGCAGCAGTTCATGCGCTTCTTCTCGGCGCGCGACTGGAAGGCCCATTCCACGATGCAAGCCGAGCTCGCGCTGCTGCGCGAGGACCTCGCGCCGACCTGGCTCGACGAGCCGCTCTCGATCGAAGAGACGGCCGAGCGCCACGTCCGTGCGCCGCTCCGGGCAGCCTTCGTCGACCTCTGCCGACGGCCCGTCTGGGACTACCTCGCGCGGTTCGACTTCAAGAGCGATCTCCTCCGCGCGATGTACGCGGTGACGGATGGGTTCTCCGGCCTGAGCGGGCCCTGGGACACGCCGGGGACGGGGATGAACTTCCTCATCCACAACATGTGCCGGCTGCCCGGGTCGGACGGGACGTTCATGCTGGTGCGTGGCGGGATGGGCACGGTCACTTCGCGCATCGCCGACGCCGCGCGCCAGGCCGGCGCGTTGATCGAGACGGGCCGCCGCGTCGATCGGATCGTCGTCGACCGCGGCACCGTGCGCGGGGTCGCCCTGCAAGACGGGAGCGAGGTCCGCGCGCCCGTCGTCGTGTGCAACGCCGACCCCTTCCGGATGCGCGATCTCGTCGGGCGCGCCGTGCTTCCGCAGGACTACGATCGGCGGATCGACTCCTACGCGCGCGACGGGGCCACGCTCAAGGTGAACCTCGCGATGCGGGCGCTGCCACGGTTCACGTGCCTCGCCGGCAGCGCGAACGAGGGACGCGGCCCCTTCGGCCCGACGATTCACCTGTTGCCGGACGAAGCGAACGTCCTCGCCGACCTCGAGCGCGGCTTCGCCGAGGCGCAGGCAGGGCGGCTGCCGGACTTCCCGACCATCGAGTGGTACGTCCACTCGACGCTCGACCCGACACTCGACGACGGCGCACGTTCGCTTCAGAGCGGCGCGCTCTTCGTGCAATCGGTGCCCTACGCGCTCTCCGGCGGCCGCTCTTGGGACACCGAAGAAGACCGCTACGTGAAGCACCTCCTGGCCATCTGCGATNNACGCCCGTCGCCGGTCTCTACTCGTGCAGCGCGGGGACGCACCCGGCCGGGAGCGTCATCGGGTGCGCCGGCCACAACGCGGCCATGCGCGTCCTCGGCGATCTGGGACGGGCGTGACGTGCCCGTCCGGATCCTCGGACGTGCGCTGGCGTTCCCGCCGGTAGAGGACGCCGAGGATGGCCTCCTCGCCGTGGGCGGAGATCTCTCTCCCGAGCGCCTGATCCTCGCGTACGGCAGCGGCATCTTCCCGTGGTACGGCGACGGCCAACCGATCCTCTGGCACTCTCCGGACCCGCGCTGCGTCATCCCCACCACACGCGTGCACGTGGGCCGGAGCCTGCGCCGCGTCGTCGCCAAAGGCGGCTACGAGATCCGCTTCGACACCGAGTTTGCGCGCGTCGTCGCGGCGTGCAAGTCGACGCCGCGCCCCGGCCAGGACGGCACGTGGATCACCTCCGACATGGAGCGCGCGTACGTGCGCCTCTTCGAGGAGGGCTACGGGCACTCGATCGAGACGTGGCAGGGGGGCAAGCTCGTCGGAGGCCTCTACGGCATATCGCTCGGGCGCATCTTCTTCGGCGAATCGATGTTCTCGTGGCAGCCGAACGCCTCCAAGGTGGCGCTCGTCCACCTGGCGGAGACGCTCGCACGCTGGGACTTCCCCTTGATCGACGCGCAAGTGCCGACGCCGAACACCCTCGCCCTCGGGGCCGAGGAGTGGCCGCGCGCCCGCTTCCTGGAAGTCCTCGCTCGCGAGCTCTCGTTCCCCACGCGCCGAGGACGCTGGACCCTCGCCGAGTCGCGCGAAGGGCCGTGACCGTCCCGCTGGCGGCCGCGGGCGTCCGCGGTCGCGCAAGAGATGGACGTTGACCGCGTCGCCGGCGGTGGCCAATGATGAGGTCTCATGGCCGAGCGCACCGTCGGGCTACCCGCGGACGTCGACGTCGGCGCGCTGGGGGTGGCCCTGCTCGAAGCCGCACACGGCGCCCGCATTGGGGTCGCCGTGGCGCTCATCGATCCGGCCGGCCCGCGCATGCTGTACGTCAGCGACGCCGTCGCCGACATCGTCGGCTGGCCGGTCGAGGAGATTCTGCGGGGCAACCCCCTCCGATTCGTAGCGCCCGAGGGGGTCGCTCACGTGTACGAGCGCTTCGCCAAGCGGGCCAGGGGCGAGTTCGGGCAGATGTCTTACGAGCTCACCGTCATCCGCAAGGACGGCGTGCGCGCGCCGATCGAAGTGACCGCCAGCCGCGCGGACCTCGAAGGACGGCCCACGGTCGTCGCGTTCGTGACGGACGTCAGCGCGCGCGTCACGGCGGAGGAGGAACGGAGGCGCAGCGACATGCGCTTTCAGGAGCTCGTCGAGATCGCCCCCGAACCCATCGGCATCATCCGCGACGACCATTTCGTCTATTGCAACCCGGCCTATGCGGCCGTGCTGGGCTACTCGAGCCCGCAGGAGCTCTACGCCACGCCGCTCGCCAAGCTCCTTCCCCCCGAGGAGGCCGAGTCGCGGCGGCAGCGCGAACGCGTCATCGTCGAAGGGGGACGCGTGGGGCCGGCCACGTACCACGCGCGCCGCGTCGACGGCACGATCGTCATCGTCGAGGCGACGAGCGCGCCGTGCGTGTACGAAGGCAAGCCCTGCGTCTTGACGATGGCGCGCGACGTCACCCACAAGAAGATGCTCGAGGCCCAGCTCATTCAGGCCGATCGGCTCGCGGCCATCGGGACGATGGCGGCCGGGGTGGCGCACGAGATCAACAATCCGCTCGCCTACGTGATGCTCAACCTCGACTGGATCCAGCGCAAGCTCTCGGAGGGGCCCCACGACGCCGCGAGCATCGCCGCCCTCGCCGAGGTGCTGCGCGAGGCGTACCGCGGCACCCAGCGGGTCGCGGGGATCGTGCGCGAGCTCCGGACGTTCGCGCGGGCGGGGGACGGCGAGTCGCGCGGGTGCGTCGATCTCGCGCGCGTCGTCGAGTCCGCGATCAAGATCGCCGGACACGAGGTGCGCCACCGCGCCAAAGTGACGACGAACTTCGAGCCGGCCGGCCCCGTCCTGGCCAACGAGTCCCGCCTCGAACAAGTGGTCTTGAACCTGCTCCTCAACGCGTGCCACGCGATGCCGGAGTCGCGCGCGGCCACCAACGCGGTCCACATCGCGGTCCGCGCCGAGCCGGGCGATCGGGCCGTGCTCGAGGTGTCGGACAACGGTACGGGCATCCCGCCCGAGGTGCTGCCGCGGATCTTCGATCCGTTCTTCTCGACCAAACCGCGCGGCGTCGGCATGGGGCTCGGCCTCTCGATCTGCCACGGGATTGTCTCGGCGCTCGGCGGCCAGATCACCGTCCAGAGCGGCGCCATCGAAGGGACGACGTTCCGCGTCGTGCTGCCGACGACCGAGCAGAGAGACGACGAGCCCGAGGTCGCGCCGACGAGCGAGCCGCCTTCGACGCGGGGCCAGCCCCGGCCGCGCGTGCTCGTCGTCGACGACGAGGTGCCCATCGTCAACACGATGCGCGAGCTCCTGGGCACGAGCTTCGAGGTGACCGCGACGACGAGCGCGCGCGACGCCCTCTCCGCGATCCGCGCGGCGCCGTTCGACGTCGTCCTGTGCGATCTCATGATGCCCGACAAGAGCGGCATCGAGTTCTACGAGGAGCTGCAAAGGGATCACCCCGCCCTCGTCAAGCGCGTCGTCTTCATGACCGGCGGCGCCTTCACGGCGCGCGCAGCCGAGTTCCTGGCGTCGATCGACAACCGGCGCGTGGAGAAGCCGTTCAGCCTCGCGCTCATCGAGCGACTGGTGCGCGAAGTGGCGACCTCGCCGTGAGCGCGCGCGTCTGGCTCAACGTCGACCTCGGCGAGCTGCCCGACGAACCCGAAGCGCTGTACGAGTGCGCACACGTCGCGAACGTGGCCTGCGGCGGGCACGCGGGCGACGACGCTTCGATGCGCCAGGCCGTGGACCTGTGCCTTCGGTGGGGCGTAGAGCTCGGCGCGCACCCCTCGTACCCGGACCGCGAAGGGTTCGGACGAAGGCACGTCGCGCTGGCGCCGCGAGCGCTCTGCGAGACGGTGAAGGAGCAGTGCCTTCGACTGGCGGGCGTCGCCGCAGGGCGCCGAGCGCGCGTCGCGTACCTCAAACCGCACGGCGCGCTCTACCACGATGCGAACGCCGATCCGGCTGCCGCCGATGCGATCGTCCGGGCCGCATCGGAAGCGCTCGGCCCCACAGTGACGCTCATCGGCCCGCCGCGCGGGGCCCTCGCCGAGGCTGCGGCGAAGGCCGCGATCGCCTATGCGCGCGAGGGCTTCGCCGACCGCGCCACCCGCAGCGACGGGACCCTCGTTCCGCGGACCGAGCCGGGAGCGCTCGTGACCGACCCGGCGAAAGCGGCGGCTCGCGCGGCGGATCTCGTCGCCGGCCGTGCGTTCGAGAGTCTCTGCGTCCATGGCGACACGCCGGGTGCCGTGGCGATCGCCCGCGCGGTGCGCCGCGTGCTCGATTCTGCAGCGGGGGGTTGAGGCCGGTGCAAAAGGGCCCGATCGAGCTCGAGCCGTTCGGAGACGCCGCACTGCGCGTTCGCTTGCCCGAAGGGACCGATGCGCGGGCGTTGCTCCGGACNNCCCGCCTGTCATCGAGATCCCCGTGCGCTACGACGGCGAGGACCTCGACGAGGTCGCGCGGGCGGCCGGGCTTGCGCCCGAAGAGGCGATCGCGCTTCACGCGGGGGCGGACTACACCGTCGCGGCGATCGGCTTCTTGCCGGGCTTCGCCTATTTGCGGGGGCTCGACCCTCGCCTGAGCGTGCCGCGCCGCTCGACGCCGCGGGCGCGCGTGCCCGCGCTGTCCGTGGCTATCGCGGGGCCCTACTCCGGCGTCTATCCTTTCGCGTCGCCGGGCGGCTGGCACCTGCTCGGCACGGCGGTCGCCTTCACGCCCTTCGACGCGAGCGCCGGGGCACGGCTGGCGCTCGGCGACCGCGTGCGATTTTCACCCGTCGAAGGCTCGAGGGCCGGCGGACGATGATCGGCGCAATGATCGAGGTGACGGCGATCGCGGGGCTCGTCACCGTGCAGGATGCGGGACGGCCCGGGTGGATGCACCAGGGTGTTGCGCCGGGAGGCGCGCTGGCGCCGGCGTCGCTCGAGCGCGCGAACCGCGCCGCAGGCAACGCGCCGGACGCGGCGGGCCTCGAGGTGGTCGGCCGCGTCGCCGTGCGAGCGATCGGCGACGTCGTGGTCGCGGACGATGGGGGCGACCGCCACGCTCTGCGCGACGGAGAGACGTTCGCCTTGGCTTGCGGGGAGGCCCGGGTGCGCTACTTCGCCGTGCACGGCGGTATCGACGTCCCGGCCGTGCTGGGGAGTCGTTCGACGCTCCTCGTCGCCGCGCTCGGTGGACACCACGGACGCGCGCTGCGCAGAGGCGACCGTCTGCCGGTTGGCGCCGCCACCAGGGTCGCGCCAGTCGCCGGCGATTCGCCCCCGCCGGTGGGGGCTACGGAAACCGTGCGCGTCGTCCCTGGCCCCGACCTCGACCGCTTCGCCGGCGGAGCCCTCGACGTGCTCCTGCGGTCCACTTACTCGGTATCGCCGCGAAGCGATCGCGTCGGCGTCCGGCTCGCCGGGCCCCCGCTGCCCCGAGCGGACGACGACTCAGGCGTATCCGCCCCTATGATCCGCGGGGCCATCCAGGTCCCCGCCGGCGGCGAGCCAATCGTCCTCGGCCCGGACCACCCGACGACCGGCGGCTACCCCGTCCTGGCCACGGTCGTCCTCGCCGACGTGGGCGTCGTCATGGCGCGGCCGGTCGGCGCCCCACTCCGCTTCGTGCGGTCGGCGAGCGGCGCGCGAGGAAAATGAGGGGGAAGCCCTTGCGTCCGCGAGGACTTGGAGGCAATCCTTGACCCCTCACCGAGCGGTACCTGTCGCAAGGAGCCACGTCACATGGGCAAACCGATTCGCCGCGCCGCCGTCATCGGCGCGGGCGTCATGGGCAGCGGCATCGCCGCACACCTGGCGAACGCCGGCGTCGAAGTCCTGCTGATGGACATCGTCCCACCGAACCTCACCGACGCCGAGAAGAAAGACCGCGCAGCACGCAACCGCTTCGCGTCGTCCGGTCTCGACAAGGCCGTCAAGGCCAGGCCTGCGGCGTTCTTCGCCAAGAGCCGCGCGCGCCTCGTCTCCATCGGCAACACCGAGGACGACCTCGAGAAGCTGCGCGACGTCGATCTCGTCGTCGAGGCGATCATCGAGAAGCTCGAACCCAAGCAGGCGCTCTTCGGCCGGCTGGAGAAGATCGTCCACGACGCCTGTATCGTCGCGTCCAACACCAGCGGCCTGCGCATCACCGAGATGATGCAGGGCCGGTCGGACTCGTTCCGGAAGCGCTTCCTCGTGATGCACTTCTTCAACCCGGTGCGGTACATGAAGCTGCTCGAGCTCGTGGCCGGCCCCGACACGTCGCCCGAGACGCTCGAGCGCGTTCGCTCGTTCGGCACGAACGCCCTCGGCAAGGGGATCGTCGTCGGCAAGGACACGCCCAACTTCGTGGGCAACCGCATCGGCTGCCACGCGATGATGGCCACGATCCACTTGATGCTCGACGAGGGGCTGACGCCCGAGGACGTCGACGGGCTCACCGGAGAGCCCATCGGCCACCCCAAGAGCGCGAGCTTCCGCACGGCGGACCTCGTCGGCGTCGACACCTTCGTGCACGTGGCCGACAACTGCTACGCGTCGCTCACGAACGACGAGGACCGCAAGGTCTTCGAGGTGCCCGCGTACATCCGCGCGATGGTCGAAAAGAAGCTCCTCGGCGACAAGACCAAGGGCGGCTTTTACCGCAAGGGCAAGGACGGCACGGTCGAGACGCTCGACCCGAAGACGCTCGAGTACCGCCCGCGCGGCGGCGACAAGGAGATCCGCGCCTTCTGCAAGGAGCTCGGCCAGATCGAAGAGCCCAAGGAGCGCCTGCGCAAGCTCTTCGCGAGCGACGGCAAGGCGGGGAAGTTCGCGTGGAAGGTGCTCTCGCGCTCCCTCGCCTACTCGGCGCGGCGCATCGGCGAGATCGCCGACGACGTGTCGGCGATCGATGACGCCATGCGCTGGGGCTACAACTGGGAGCTCGGCCCCTTCGAGACATGGGACGCGATCGGCTTCGAAGCCGTGCTCGATCGCATGAAGAAGGACGGCCTCGCCCTGCCCGCCTCGATCGACAAGATGAAGGCGTCGGGCGCCAAGGCGTTCTACGCGGCGGACGGCAAGGTGTTCGACCTCGGCAAGGGCGAGTACGTCCCGCGCCGAGTCGATCCGCGCGCCGCGCCGCTGACGGTCCTGCGCAGGGGTACGGGGCCGGTGCTCAAGAACGACGGCGCCGAGGCGTGGGACCTGGGCGACGGCGTCCTCGGCCTGACCTTCAAGACGAAGGCCAACAGCATCGACGGCGATGTCATCAAGATGATCGAGGACTCCGTGGCCAAGGCGGAGACCGATTTTCGTGCGCTCGTCGTGGCCAACCAGGGCGAGCACTTCTGCGTCGGCGCCAACTTGATGCTCGTCGTCATGTCGGCCCAGGCCAAGCAGTGGGAAGACATCCGCGCGATGGTCAAGAGCTTCCAGCTGGCCTGCCAGCGGATGAAGTACGCGACCGTGCCGGTCGTGGCCGCGCCGTACGGCATGACGCTCGGCGGCGGTCTCGAGGTGTCGCTCGGCGCGGGCGCCGTGCAGGCCGCGGCCGAGACGTACGCGGGCCTGGTGGAAGTGGGCGTGGGGCTG
>PLIR01000477.1 GCA_003139415.1 Myxococcales bacterium
GCGTGCCCACGGGCGCGCGGGACAAGCCCGCCCAGGACGTCGTGTTGCAAAGGGTCGAGCTCTTTCGCAGCGAGTCGACGCCGGCTGCATAAGGGGTCCTTCGCCCGTCGGCTCGAGCGTCACAAGCCGGCGGGGCTAACCCAAGCGCACGACGGTCACCATCGTCACTGGCTTGAAGCCGAGGGCGCGCGAAAGAGACCTACGGACGGCCAGGCGCGCAGCTTCGGCGACCTCGTCGTCGCCGGGTGAGGAGCGGCGTTCCGTCGCTCCACGCACCACATCTTCGATGGCGCTGCGCGCGTCTCGCTCCGCGGCGATGACGACGCTGGCGGCCGTCGCGGCGTCGAGGACGCCGCGGGTCGTCAGTACGACGGGGCCGGCGAGGGCGCCGCTCGCCGTCAGGGGGACCGTCACGTGGGCGATACCCTGGCTCGCCAGCGCCACCCGCTCGGCTAGAACGCCGGCTGGCACCTCGCGGCCGCCAAAGACGTGCACCCGGCCGGCCGGCCCGCATTGGACCTTCTGGATGCGGGCGTCGTCGACGCTCGCGACGTCGCCGTTCTCGAGGACGCACACCTCGGGGACTTGAAGCTCGCGCGCCAGCTCGGCATGCCGCAGGAGATGGTGAAGCGTGCCGTGGAGCGGGACGAACGCGCGCGGGCGCGTCAGCTCGATCATCCGCTTTTGCTCCTGCCTGTGCGCGTGGCCACTCACGTGCACGCCGCGGTCCGACCACCAGGTCCGCAGCTCGACGCCACGCCGCAGCAGTTCGGCCATCACGCGCATGACGCCGGGCTCGTTGCCCGGGATGACGCGGCTCGACAGCACGACGACGTCGCCGGCGCCGAGCGTCAGCGCGGGGTGCTCGCCGCGCGCCAGGCGAGCGAGAGCGGCCGCCTTCTCTCCCTGTGCCCCCGTCGCGACGGCCAGTATCGCGCGTCGAGGCAGCTCGTTCGCGCGCTCGGCGGGCCACGTGAGCCCCGCCGGCCACTCGAGGTACGGGCGGCCCGCGTGGTCGCCCGTCGCTCGCGTCGTGGCCTGGGCGACGCGGGCGTGCGTGTCGACGCCCCGCCCGAGGGTGATCACCTTGCGCCCGTGCCGGCGCGCGATCTCACCGAGCATCCGCAGGCGGTGCACGTTGGAGGCGAACATCGAGACGACGACGATCTGGGTGGCCTGAGCCACGATGGCGTCGAGCGCCTGGCCGACGCCCTCCTCGCCCCCCGTGGGCCCTGCCGCGTCGATGTTCGTCGAGTCGCTGAGCAGCAGACGGACGCCTTCGCGCCCAAGCTCCTCGAAGCGCGCGACGTCGAACGTCTCGCCGTCGGGCGGGGTGTCGTCGAACTTGAAGTCGCCCGTGTGCACGACGAGGCCCGCGTCGCATCGGATGGCCAGCGCCGTCGAGTCGGCGATCGAGTGGGTGACGCGGATCGGCTCGACCTCGAACGGCCCGACGCGCACCGCCTCGCGCGGCGCGACTGGACGCAGCGACGCGCGCGCAAGGATCTCGTGCTCCGCCGCGCGTTCGCGGAGGAGCGCGAGCGCGTACCTCGGCCCGAACACGGGTGCGTCGAAGCGGCGCAAAAAGTATGGGATCGCCCCGATGTGATCCTCGTGCCCGTGCGTCACGAAGACGCCCGCCACGCGCATCCCTTGGAGGGCGTCGAAGCTCGCGTGCACCACGTCGACGCCGAGACCCCGATCGTCGAACGTCACCCCGCAATCGACGACGAGCGCCTCGCCGCCCTGCTCGAGGGCAAGGCAGTTCATCCCGATTTCGCCCAGGCCCCCGAGCGCGATGAGTCGCAACGCCCGGTGCTTCCTAGCATGGGGGCGCGTGCTATGCGTGAGAGCTCGCACTTAGGCCCATGTCGACGCTCGAAGGCAAGCGCTTCGTCCTCATCACCGGCAAGGGTGGCGTCGGCAAGAGCACGGTCTGCGCGGCCGAGGCCCTGGCGCTCGCGGCCAAGGGCAAGCGCGTCCTCGTCGCGATGTGCAACGCCAAGGAGCGCCTCAGCACGATGCTGGGCGTGCCGCCCATCGGCCCCGAGATCGTCCAGGTGGGCACGACCATCTGGGCCGTCAACATGCAGCCCGAGAAGGCGCTCGAGGAGTACGGCATCCTCGTCTTGCACAGCCGCGCGCTCTACAAGACGCTCCTCGACAACGCCTACGTCCGCAAGTTTTTGCGCGCGGTGCCGGGCATGCAGGAGTGGTCGATGCTCGGCAAGGCGTGGTGGCACACCACCGAGAAGTCGAAAGACGGCTCCTTCAAGTACGACGTCGTCATTCTGGACGCGCCGGCGACGGGTCACGGGCTCGACATGCTGCGCGTGCCCAAGGTCATCGTGGACGTCGTGCCTGCCGGTCTCTTGCGGCGCGACGCCGAGCGCGCCTGGGCGCTCTTTCAGGATACGGAGAACTGCGCGATCGTCGTCGTCACGTTGCCCGAGGAGATGCCGACGAGCGAGACGATCGAGCTCGCCAACGCGCTCTCCAAGATGGGCCTGTCGGTTGCGCGCGTCGTGGTGAACGCCGTCCTGCCGCAGCTCTTCGCTGCCGACGAGCGGGCCGCGCTGGAGCGGCTTGCGCGCTTCGACNNCGTGGTCGCGCCGGGCGACGCGACCCTGGCGGCAGCGCGCGACCGGGCGACCCGCGAGCGCGTGCAGGCCGAGAGCATGCAGCGCTTATCGGCGCAGTTTCCCTCGGCCGTCTCGCTGCCGCTTCTCTTCGACGAGGCCGCGACCCCCGCGGCCATCCAAGAGCTGTCGAAGCTCGTGTAGAGCTAGCTACAAATCCGGTGGGGAGCTCGAGG
>PLIR01000152.1 GCA_003139415.1 Myxococcales bacterium
AGGAGGAGCTGGACGAGGTTGTCCAGGGCCAATCCGAAGAAGCCGTCGACGTCCCCACGCACCAGCCACCGCATCGAAGGCGACTTACCCACGGCCGCGGGATTCCGGCAAGGGCCGTCACCGTTTTGCGCCTCCTAGCCGACGCGAGGCGTCCGACGTGAGTGTTTGCCCTCTCGCTCACGGCGGTACCGCGGCTGCATGGGCCCGGGAAGGACGAGTCGCCTCGATTCGCACCTCCAGCTCGACGTGCTCGTCGAGAGTCACGCCGCCCATTTCTCCGCTCCCTCGAAGACGCAGGCCGATCGCACCGACCGAGAAGGTCCCTTTGGCCACGACGCTGAGGCGCTCGGTGCTGGAAGCCTCTGCTACGAGATTCGCGCCAGTGATGGCGAGGGCGAGGATATCCCGCTTGGCGTCGGGCTGGCCTCCCGTGGGCACGGCCGCGGCATGCTGTCCTGGCGGTTCGAGGCGAAGACGCATCGAGGGGAAGGATGCCGCGCAGAAAAAGGCTGCAGAGGGGTGCAGGTCAGGCGAGGGCCGCCCCAGCGCCATCGTCATGCCGTCCACGATGACCTCGGCGCGCAGTCGCGACACATCGTCGTCGTCGTCGCCCTGGATGTTGCTCCAGCAGGGCACCAGGTCGCCTCCGACCGCGTGATCGACTGCATTACGGAGCGCGAAGTGCACCATTTGGCGATGCATCGTGAAGCGTATGGTCGTTTGTGAGTGATCGACAATCCACGTCTGCGTACCCATGGGGCGCCTCCCGATCCATCGCGGCGGCGACGACGTCGCCAGACGCCATGACCATGCACCCGTCGCTGGATGACGGCCGTAAAAGTGCCGTCCAACAGTCGTCAGATCTCCGTCAACTGGTCGTTGACGGGCGCTAGCTCGTAGACGGCGACTACCCGAGGACCCGGTGCCCGAGCCCCTAGGCCTCGTGCAGGTTGACGACCGTCGAAGCTGCGTGAAATGCGTACCACCGCCCATTGGACGCCCCGGTCACCACGCGATCGCGACGACGGGTAACGCCGCGCGCACCCCAGTCGCAGGCGGGCTCGTCGCCGAGCCGTCGACTACCGAGTGAAAGAGAAGCGGAACGAAGACGCCGACTGCGGCTCCAACCGCGGCGCCCACGAGCACGTCGGTAAACCAGTGCCTGTCGGCGGCGATGCGCAGGTACCCGGTCGTCGACGCGGCGACAAGACCAACGCTCCACACGGCGGGCGCCCAGCGATATCCGCGCATCGTCGCTACCGTGCCGGCTGCCGTGGCGAGCGCGAACACGAGCGACGTGTGGCCCGAAAAGAAGGAGAGATTGTTGTCGGATGGCTGCGCCGTGAATGTCTTGCGCTCCGGCGACAGAGCGTGGACGAACGGACGCTCCCGAGCGACGAGCATTTTTGCGACCTGGGTCACGTCCGCGGCCAGCACCCCGGCCTCCGCGATGAGAAGGAGGTCTTCGCCGGCATACCGTGCGGCTCCGCCGTGCGCGGCCGCCAAGGCGTCCAGGCCTCCTACGGCGAGGGGCGTGACCACGAAGCCGACCACGGAGCTCGCCGCGTCCGCTGCCGCCGGATCCTGCCAGCGGAGCGCGTCGCGGACGCGCTCGTCGAGCGCATCCACATCGCACCACCGGCAGCTCGCGGGCACGAGCTGCGGCTTGACGACTTCGCTGAGGATTCCGGCCGTGGCCCCGACAGCGACGACCGTCACGTCGACGGCGGGGTCCCATCGCAGCGGATGAGGGGGCGCCGTCTGGGCAGCCGCCGGTGCGGCGACGAGGCAGCCACTCAACACCGCCCCGCAGGCGACGGGCCAGCCGCCTACCGTCCGTCTCGCTTCGCCCGAGTGCGTCGTCATCCGGAGCAACCAAGGCGCTCAGCGGAGCGCAAGCGGCCAATAGATGCGCAGCAGCGTGCGCGGCGCCGTCCCCTCGACCGAGAGCAACCAGTGCTCCGGCGTCACCTGCAACCGGGCCGGCTCTTCTCGCCCGAGCGTCAAATCGGTCACGCTTCCGAAGGGCTCGAGACTGTCGGCGTTGGTGCGCTCGAGTCGAAGGACGGCGTGTGCGGCGCCGTAGCGGCATAGCAATCCCACCCACTCGAATGCCACGATCGAGTCGCGTCCTCTTGCTCTCGGCCTGAAGACTCGCCTTAGCGCGTCCGGCACGAAGTGCTGCGTCACTCCACCGGTCACGAGCTCTACATGGTGATTACCGCGGCGGCGAGCGCCCGTGCCGACACCTCCCGGAAGCGCGTGCACGAAGTCGACGTATCGCCGCAGTCGCGCGCCTTCGCGCAGTAAGACGCGACGCTCGAACGACAAGTCCCACAGGTCGGCGCCCGACGAGGACGGCGAGAGGGTATGGCGCGCTTCGTCGAGGTCGACACGGGAGTCCGCGTCCAGCACACGGGAGGTGACCGGCTCGAGCCTCCACTTGGGTCCATCGATGGTGGCCCGTGCGAGGGGGTTACGAACAGACGGGCGCGTAGTCCGCTTCGAGGAGAACGAGACCGACTGCACGCCCACGTCGCGGTCGGTCAGGGAGAGCAGATTGAACGATGGCCAGAGTCGGACGGCCTCGGGGTGTTGCGCGGCGTGAACGCGTTCGCGCGTGCCCGCGCTTCCTGCAGACACGAGGAGCACATCACCGGATCCATGGCTCATGCCGGCCACGAGCCGCGCGGTCGGGACGTGCTTGTGGCCGTGCAGCAGGAGCACGGGACGCCCGAACGTATGCAACGCCGAGAGCGCAGTGCCTGCGCCGAGGGCGGTCATCGTGAGCTCCTCACGGTCGCCGTACGATACGAGGGCCGGAAGTGCTTTCCCGACGAGCCACCGCACCATTCTCGGCGTCCCGGTCGAGTCGATGGAGTTGACGTCGGTGAGCGGCGTCGGAATCAGGTGATGATGCGCCAGGATGATGATCGGACGGCCATCGTCTGGTAGGCGCGCGTGCGCCATCAGAAGATCCTCGAGCCGGACCGTACCGCCCGCTCCGACGAGACCTCCGGGGAGATACGTGGAGTCGTAGGCGACCAAGTGGGCGGGCAGCCGATGCAGGACGTCAGGAACGACCTGCGCGAGGAATGGCGGCGTCGCACCGGCGACGAAGAGGTGTCTCGGGTCGGCTGCCTCGTGCAACGATCGGAACAACTCCCCATTGTGTGGTGCCAGGACGCCATGACGCCGACGGTCGTGATTCCCTGGGACGACGACGGTTGGGGCATCGCCGCCGAGCGCCGCGACGACCCCACGATGCAAGCGGAGGAACGCGTCCACCGCTTGCACGGGCGGGTCGGTGCCGGAATCGAACACGTCGCCCGTGACCAGGACCGCGACACGATCGGGCCGTGCGGCCTCGTATTCGAGGCGCAGCGTTCGTAGGAGTGCCTCGAAGATGCTCGCCTGCCGTGGAGCATTCGGGGCGATGTGAAGATCGGATAGGTGAACGATCAAGGCCATCGTTGCTGGCTCCCGTGGCGACAGCGCCCTCGCTAGAAGGATCCTGTCACCGACAACGCCCCTCCGGCAGGCGTGGGCGATACCCCCACCCAAATCGGCACGGGTTCCTGCTTGTGGCGATGAAGGTGGGGGACGAGAACGCCGATGACCGCACCCGCCATCGAGCCCGCGATGACGTCGGTCGGGAAATGTTTGCCCGCTCGTACGCGCTCGTAGCTCACGAATGCCGTGAGGGCCGTGGCCAGGCCGAGGGTGACCCACGGGCGGGGCGAGTGCGGAGACCGGACGAACGCCAGGTACGTGGCGGTCGCACCGATGGAGGCAACCGCGGCCGCGTGACCCGAGAAGAAGGACAGGCCCAAGTCGGTCGAGTTGCAGCCGGCGCGCGGATTGGCCATCGTCCCGCTGCCGTCCGAGTTCGGCACCGGCGGGCAGTTGATGTAGTCGATCGGTCGGGGTCGGCGCACGGCGATCTTGGTGATGTCCGTCACCGTCAGCGCGAGCGATCCGGACTCGGCGTACATGAAGGCGTCGACGAGCAGAGCGTCGGTCCCGTCGCGGATCCCCGAGAGCACGGGATCCGCCACGGCAAATGCAATGGCCGTGTACAGGCCGATGTTCGAGTACGTCGCCGCATGCGGGTCGATCTTTTGCGTGATGGCCACTCGGTCGATGGGCAGCAGGCTACTTGCGCCGACCGACGGCGCGGGAGGCGATATTTCGCCGGTGCTCATGACCTCCCCGAGCAGGAAAGCAAACCCGAATCCCCCCGCCGTAAGAGCTCCGTCGGAGACGGGATCGAGTACGAAGTGCTGCCCGAGTTCGAGCTCGGGGCCGGCAGGCGCCGCCGACGGATCTGCGAGCGCCGAGGCGGACAACAGCGTGGTCGCGATGGCGCATCCAGCGCCCAGCCACCTTGTCTGCGGCGTCACTGCGATGGGCGTACGACGGAGCGGGTTTGCAGTCAGGGAAGCCATCGGGGCCTTCGGGCTAGGTGATCTCGAGGTCGGGGGTCGTCGCAGCCAAGTGCTCCAGCAGCTGTTGGCGGCGGCCGCTGAGCGCGGCCAGCATGGAACGCACCAGATCGAAGTGCTCCTCCATGAGGTCGAACAGGGCACTGATCGGAAACGAGATTCCCCGTATCGGTGTCACGCAGCGGGCCCGCCAGGCATCCGCAACGCGCCCGAGGATGGCACTGCCGCAGACGAGCTCTCCCGGGCCCACGCGCCGCACGACGGCTGGGTCCTCGCGCTCCGCGAGCGCCTCGCCGTCGACGATGCGGACCAAGTGATCTTGTGAGACGCCGCGCTCTACGATCGACTCACCGGGCGCGAAGGACACCTGCTGAGAGACCGCGGCAAGATCGGCAAGCGCTTGAACGCCGCCGAAACGGAGCATTCGGACGTCGAGAAGAAGCGCAAGGCGATCCACGAGGCTGAGTGTTCCCGGCGGGACCGTCGACAGCAGCGGCGCGACGTCCGGCGCTACCAGGTCCCCGGTCGGAACTCGCTCTTCCAGGCGCGTCGTGGCGCGCGAGGCATTGACCACCGCAGAGCGAGCGATCGGGAAGCTGTCTTCGAGCATCTCGACCCATGCCGCGCCGGAGACCCTCATTCCACGGAAGTCGGATAGCGCCGTGGCCGTGTGGGCGGATGCCCGATCACCGATGGCTTCGAAGCTTCCGAGGACCCAGCGCCCCCGCAACGTCCATGACAGTCCGTCTGCGCGGGTGAAGCGGACACGCCCGTCTTGCATGAAGTAAAGAAACTCCACGGGCTCACCCGCCGCAAAGAGAGTCTGCCCGGCGCGAAACTCCTGCTCATCCAAGATCGACGTCATACGATCGAGGACCCACGGATCCACGCTGTCGAGCGCCAGACCGAAGGCGGCGAGAAAGATCTCGCGCCCGATGCGGAGCCGATGGTCATCAGGCATGGGATGGTTCCGGCTCCGAAGCGGCGCCTTCCGTGCTCAGCTCGACCGGGCTGCCGCCACGCCCCCCTCCAAGAGCAACCCTCGCGGGCCTGCCGGCAACGGTAGCCGCGTGGAGGGATGCGAGCGCCGAGAGCGCCATGTCGCCGTCCTCCGTCATGCGGGCGATCGCTGCTTCCTGCGTCATAGGCGCCGCGGTCCGCAGGAGGGCGCCCCCGCGTGCCGCGCGCTCGGCGAGCGAGAGATCGTCGGCCACCACAAGCAACAGCTGGCGCAGGGCGCCCTGATCGCGCCTGCGGAGCAAGGCATCCAGAAACTCGGCGGCGTTCGCGCGGGCGCGGCTGTCTCTGGACTGGCTGGCGACGTGCACTCGGTGGATGTCGTCGCGAGGATGAGCGACTTTCAGCAAGCGGAATGTCCGCTCCAACGATTGCCGGAGCTTGTCGTCGAGCAGACCGACGAGGAGAACCCGGGTCGTCGACCGGGTCGGCCCATCGTCCGATGGGGAGACGGCGAAGGGGGCGCGCAGCATGAGCAGCCGGAAGTGCTCGACGAGATTCGCGAGAGCGAGTCGTTCCGCCCGCACACGGTCCACGGTGACGCGCTGTTCGGCGGTTAGCCGATCCAGCCCACGGATGGCCTTGTACCGAACGAGCCCGTCGTGCTCTGTCTCGATGCATTGCAATAGAAGGTCGGCCGCCGCCTTCGAGCCGAAGCGCGCGATCGTGCTCGGGAGGTGCACGCGCAGCTCACGGTCGCGCGATGGGTCCAGAAGCGTGCCCCAGACCTCGTCCAACCCCGGAGGTCCGAGGGAGACGAGGGCCGCGTTCACCGCGTCCCGGGTGTCCGGCGAGGCGAGGCGCGAGACGAGCTGGGGGATGAGGGCATTCGCTTGCTGGGATGCGGCGGCTTTCGCGAGCCCTTCGGTCCACTCCCGAGACGTTCCGGCCTCCGAGGCGAGGGCGGCGAGCAGATCTACGAGCCGCTCTTCGGCTTTGCTGTCGGCGATCGACGCGAGCAGGCCAAGGCGTGCGTGATCGCCGCTCGGCCCGGGTCGGGCCAGAAGCTCGAGGATGACGGGGTCTTCCATCGGATTCGCCTCACTCGTCGCCAGGGACAGGCGGAGCGCCGCATACGCGTGCAGCCGGGGGTCGGCGTCGAAGGCGAGGTCCTTGGCATCGAGCCGGCCGTGCATCGCGAGGGCGCGCGCGGCCGCGGTGCGGACCGGCTCCCTCGAATCGGCCAGCAAACCGCGTGCACGACCGCCCCAGTCGTCGCGGGAGGATTCGCCGAACATGCCGAGGGCGCGCACGAGTACGGCCTCCTCCTCGTGAAGAAGGACGAGAGCGGGGATCAGCCTCTCCCGGCCACGTCGGGCGAGCACGCTCATGGCGCCGACAACCACCAGCGTGTCCGGATGCGCGAGGAGTTCGACGAGCCGCTCGGCGCTCTCGAGGTCCAGATCCAGGCTGGGCGGACGCCCAGCATTGCCGGTGACAGCGTGGCGCAGAAACTCGAGATACGGGCCCCGCATGGTTGCCGCAACGGCAAGCCACACCAGGATCGCGGCGCCAACGATGCCGGCGAGCAGCCACGACGACAGCCAGTTGGCGCCGGCGAGGGCGAGCAACACAAGCCCCGCCGCGGCCTGGGTCGTTCGCGCGATCACGCCGTCGATGAAGGGCTTGACGCGTGCCCTGACGGACGCAGGCACCGGCAGATACAGGAGCTCGACCGTGACGCGGTGAACCGAGTTGCGAAGAGTGCCGTCGACGGTCTTGAGGGCAAGGGCCGCCGTCAGCGTTCCCACCCCCAAGAAAGTCCCCGCGACGCCGAGCAACATGAGCATGGGGGTCACCACGACGGCGGCCGCCAGGCCCATGCGACGGACCAGCGCACCCGTGGCGAAGAGTTGTGCGACGAGCGAAAGCACGTTGAGCCCGACGTAGTAGCGCGCGACGAACCGAGCGATGTCGTGGTGCGGGACCACACGGGAGACAGTCCACTTGAAGAAGTAGTCGACGAAAACCGAGGCCGTCGTGGCGACGAGGACGAGGATCGCAATCCGGCGCAGAAAGGGCTCGTCCCGGACGTCGGTGACACTTTCGCGCGTGGGCAAGGCGTCGGATGATGTGCCCGGTCCGCCGTGATCGGCGCCCGGTATCCATGCGAGCCCGATGGCCGTGAGGAGCAGCGTGGAGGACAATACCAGGAGCAGCGATCGAGTGTGTACGACGTTCAGGAAGGCGGCCGCAGCGGTCGAGCCGAGCAGCGCGCCGACGATGCCGGCGGAGCCCACGATCCCCAGGAGGCGACGAGCCTGTGCCACATCGAGAATCGAGGCGAGAAGGTTCCAATACAGGGGGACCAAGACAGAACTGATCAGGCCCGTTGTGACATAGACCGCGACCGCCGTAGCGCGATTCATCGGAGCCGCGAAGAGCGCGACGAGCAGGGCCGCCGCCGTGACCAGCCCCCCGCCCAGTGCAGAGCGAGCGCCGAACCGCGCCGCTGCGCGCGACGCCGCCCCGACCGCAGGGAGGGCACACAGCGCAACGGCAACGTAGACGATGCCGAGATCGCGCGCAGGCAACCTCGTAAGCACGAGGGCGTCGCGGACCGTTTCGAGCGCGGTGTGGGCCGTGATGAGCAGCAGCAGCGTCGCGAACGCCGGGGCGATTGCCCGCCATTCGCCGCGACGCACGTCCGCGAACAGAGGCAGGAGCCCGGGCATGTCAGAAGACCCCAATCATCCCTAGCTCGGTCCCACCGGGCCGCGGCAACAGCGTGGGCACCATGTCGAGCGTCCCGCTCTTGACCTCGCCGACGGGCCGGTCGCTGCCGAAGCCGAAATGCAGTAGCGATGGCATGACGTATCCGGAGAGCACGCCGTCCAGCCACCCGACCATGACGTCCGAGGCCCAGTGCTCGTCGTAGACGACGCGGAGGACTCCGGTGGCCGCCGAGACCCCGATCATCACGAGGCAGGGGGCCAGGTCGGCGAAGCCGCCGCCAAAAAGGGGGAGGTGCTGATGGTGCACGCACACGAGGCCCGCCGTCGTCGCCGTCGCCGTCGCGTGTCCGCTGTAGAAGCTTCGAAAGTCGTTTCCGCCCCCGCAGGTCTGCAACACGTGGCCCTGCGCGTCGAGGACTTGCCCGTGCGCATCGCAGCTGAGAACGTAAGGACGCATGCGCCCCACCCCGTGCTCGGCGGCAAGGCTCACCAAGCCCGCGACCCCATACGCCTGAAAGTCGACGACGGCGAGCTGCCATGCGACGTCCGCATTCTGGTGGATGCCCGCTGCTGCAAAGTAGTCATCCATCATGAACGGCACGAGGGCTCCGCCCTGATACATGATGTTCGTCGAGGTCGATGCAAAGGATTGGATCGCCGCCGTGCGGCCGCGCAGGAGATTGCGCGCCCACGTATCGAAGAGAATCGGCTGGGTCCAGCTCGCGTGGCTCGGCAACGGAACCCGATCCTCGAACT
Source organism: Myxococcales bacterium (assembly GCA_003139415.1). Lineage (GTDB taxonomy): Bacteria > Myxococcota_A > Polyangia > Polyangiales > Polyangiaceae > Palsa-1150. The sequence goes on from PLIR01000152.1 coordinate 8,894, forward strand.
CGGTATCCCCCACGGTCAGCACTAGCGCGTCGATCACCTCCCAAAGCTGGACGCGTCGCCACGAATCGCTCCACTCGACCTTGGCGGGGTCTTCGCCGAACGCGCTCGCTGCCTGGGTGAGCGCGGCGGCCGTGAGCCCCGGCACGAGGATCTTCTGGACGAGCTTCACGGTTCCGGCCTATCGAGTCCCACGAGGCGATAGCCTCGCGTGGCCCCGAGATCGTAGAGATGCGCGACGATGCCGCCTCGAGCGACGCCGTCGCCGATTTCAACGCGCGCGTAGCGGCCCGGTGCGTCGTCGGGAGAGCCGCCATCCGCGGCGACGTGTGGAAGCGTCACGCAGATGCCGGCGTCGGCAGAGTGGCTGACGGGGAGCGCCACACCGTTCGAGAGACGAGCGTCGTAGCGGAACGCGGCCGCCGGTCGGAGGGCGTGCATCTCGGCGAGGTCCACCGCGCAGAGCTGGTCGGTACCGACCACGTGGGCGTCGGCGATCGGCGAAAGCCGAGTCAAGTATCGCTCGAGGATCTTGTCGAGCCGCCCCTGCAGAACGCTCGTAAGGTACGCGGTCTTGCGCGGGTCCGAGAACTTCGCCATTCCGCCGAGCGTCGCGACCATCTCCGGCGTGAAGCGCGCGAGGATGCGCGCCATCCACGCGCCATCGCGCTCCGTCATTCGACTGAACGCGGCGTTCGGGTACTCGTTCTTCCACTCGTCGGGCACGAAGTTCTTCACGTTGAAGAACCCAAAGATTTCCATCCCGTGTTCTCGCCGCACGCGGTCCCAGGGACGTTGAGGGATGCCCAACGTGATGAGATCGCGGGCCATGTCTCCCCAATCGGCGACGTACGAGTAGCCAAGGCGCCGGGAAATCTCCTCCCATGCCCATTCCGATCCGAGGCAATCGCTCGTATCGAGGTAGTAGTGGACGACGTGGCCCGGGGAAGCCGACGGATTGCCCTTGGGGGTGTGAACTTCGGTTATCCAACTATCGAGAGAGTTCTGCTCGCGGGCGTCGAAGTGATCGAGCCAGGCGGCGAGCAGACGGCCACCCCGCAGCTCACGTCGATCGTCGTGCGCGATGACGTCGTTCGGGTCGTCGCGCCGCGTGCCGGTGTAGCCGAACGGACCGATGAGATATCCGGGTAGCCAGGCCGACGCCTGCATCCGAACGAGCTCCCCTCGATGCGGAGAGTCGGCGAGGATCTTGTCGACCACCTTCTGGTCGAAGGGCTCCATCGCGCCAAAGTTGCCCTGATGGGTGAGGCCGGGCGCAAGCTTCAATAGCGAGGGCCGAAAGTAGACGATCTGCTCGCACGAGGTGTTGAACCCAACGGCGTTGTACGCCGCGGCACCGATGATACTGGCCGCGCTCGGGCGCTCCGGTTGATCGGGCGGCTCGCCTTTGAAGAGGTACTTGCCCTTGCCCGGAATATTGACCCGGAATCCCGGAGACGAGCCGTCGGTCTTTCCGTGGTCGATCAGCCAGGTCCCATCGGCCGATCCGTCAGGATCGAGGATCAGCGCGGGGGAGCAAGCGCCGCGTGAGAGCTCCTCGGTGCCAATCGGACGACCGCCGAGCCGATTGGTGAACCACGCAGAGTCGGGGACCTCGTCGAGGCTATTGGCGTTGATCGCCTCGCCGTGACGCTCGATGCCGACAGCCTCCGAAAGAGGCCGAAACAGCAGATTGTCGGCCCCATCCCAGATGATGGGCGATACGTAGACGTCGGGCGCGCACGAGACATTGTGCGGGTCTTTCGGAGTGGGCGACGGCCGGCACGCCACGCTCACGGGGTGCAGATCCGTGTCGACGGCGACGGGCTCGCGCAAAGGAAACGCGCGGTCACTCGCGGCGCACGCGCTCGAGGCGACGAGGAGCATCGGGATCCAGCGACTCATCTCCTTTGCGCCTCCTAAAAGCGGGTGATCCCGAGCGCGAGTCGGAGCGAATCGATCTGCGCACCATGCGCGAACGTCTCGGTTCCGAACCCCAGGATGAACTCGAAGCTACTGTCCGGAGAGCTGTCGCTCTCGATGCCGAACGCGCCCGAGAACCGCAGCAGGTGCGTGTCGAAGCCTTCGAGGTGCTGGCCGAAGACGTTGCCCACGGCGCCCTGCAACGAACCGTCGATCCACGGGCCGATCGGCCACTTGTAGCGGAGGGTCGCCACCGCGGCGCTCCGGTCTACGAGTCGGCCAGGAAAGAATCCCGGCATGGGCGCGGGGAAGTCACCCGGCGAGGGAGTGTCGCCCCCCACGGTGACGAGCTCCGTGAATGGAACCGGCCGCGGGCCGAGAGGGTCCGAGAACATCGTGAGCACCGAGAAGCTGATGACGCGCCGGTTGCCGTTGACGTCCCAGAAGCCACCCGCTCCGGCCGCCGTGTGGAGCCACCCCGACGCGGGCGACTGGCGCACGTCGTTGCCCTGCTCGGCCTGAGCCTCGACGCGCACGCCCGATCCGTCGGCGGGGAAGGGCCGCCGCGAGTCGAGTGCCAGGAGGATGTCGTTGTACTCGGCCGTGTACCCGCTCACGAAACCGTCAGGGAGCGGGAAGGCACCTTCTGCCGCTTCTTCGACGATGCCGGGGTCGTGACCGAAATGCCCGTCCCGAAAGGACGCGTAGCGAAGGCCGACGCCCACATCGATCTTGCTCGAGCGCCAAGGGAGAACGTCGACGAGCGCGCCGAAATCGAGCTTGTCCTCGCCGTAGCGGCTCTGCGCGGACTCGAGGCTGCTCGGACCGTTGCCGTAGTACACGTGGTCGGGGCGGCGGACGCCCAGGAGCTTGAGCTGAAAGCTGTCCTTGTTGTGGAAGCGAACGCGTTGCACGAGAGAGGCGCCGATCCAGTCGTCGGTCCAAAAGGACACGTGTACGCGCAGGTCGTCGCCTTTGAAGAATGCGTCGTTCCAAAACCCGTAGACGCCGATGCTCGGGTTGAAACCGAAGTCGACGAAGATCGTCGGCACGATGCCAGCCTTGTGATCGGGCCCGAATGCAAAGAAGTTGTAGAGGGTGTTCGGTAGGTCGGCGCGTTCGGCCGCGGTGATGGCGGCGCCGAGCGGGCGTCGGATCAGCCACTCGGTCACGAAGTAGAGCGGCGAGAGAAGAACCCTGGGCACCCAGAGGAGGGCCTCCCCTGCCGTCGTCGGCCGCGGACCGCGTCCGTCGTAGTCGGGTAAGGGACGCTTGGGCGAGGGCGGAGGTGCAGGCGGGGAAGAAGGCGCGGCCGCGGGCGCGGCGGGGGCCGCGTCGTCGGCTCTGGCGCCTCTCGGCGACAGCGCCGATACCAGCACGGCGGCCGCGGCGATCGTCAGGCTTGCTCTCACGAGAGCGCCGGCTCTGCGGCGATACGCTCGTCGCTCTCCCCGCTGCGCCTGCGGTTCTCCCGGCCGATCGCGAATACTGCGACGATCCAGGCGGAGATGAGCGTCAGGTTGAAGGCGGCGAATGCTTGCGTCGAGATCGCCGCGCGGCTCCCGGCAAGGACCACGAGCGCCGTCAGCGCGTCGCCGGCGCGCACCACCACGGTGTCGATGACGGTCTTGCCGATGTACTTCTCGACGCGCGAACCGACGAGGAACAGCGCCTGGCGGGCCGTGTTCTGGAGCGAATATTCGAGCGAGCTTTCGCCCACCTTGGCGATCGTGAAGACCGAAAGGATCGGGGCAACGAGGTACGACCCATACTCGAAGAAGGCGACGGCCGGCAGCACGAGCAGCGCGTTCCGGACGCCCAGGCGCGTCATCACGCGCGACACCACGAAGAGCTGCAGCAGCACCCCCGAGATGTTGACCCACTCGAAGTACTCCGCCTTGAAGGTCGTCACGAACGTCGAGGAGTTGGCGCCGTGGGCCTTCGCGTCCGCGACGGCTTGGAGAAGCGTTCGATCGAGCACATAGTCGCCGTTGCTCCGCACCCAGTTGAGCAGCACCGTGAGCGCTGCGATGAGCAGCAAGTACTTGTCGCGGGCGAGGATTCGAGCGACCCCGTCGTGAACCATCGGCTCCTCGTGGTGCGCTTCGCGCGGGCCGCTCTGGGCGGCGCCTTCGCGCGCCCCGACCCACGCGAACAGGGCGACGCACACGACGAGAAGGACCGCGGCGACGCCCATGAGCCACTCGGGCCCCAAGGGTGCCAGCGACTTCGCGATCCGGGCGCCGGCCACGGCCCCTACCGAGCTGCCGATGCCCAAGATCGCAAAGAGCCGGCCGCCTTGCTCCGGCGTGTAGATATCGGCCGCAAGACTCCAGAACTGCGAAACCGCCGTCATGTTGAAGACGCCTACCCAGAGAAAGAACGGGACGCCGATGACGACGTTTGCTCGCGCAAGGGCCGCGAAGACGACGAGATTCGAAGCGAAGAACAGGTACACCGTCGCGATGAGCCGCTGTCGCCCGACGCGGCGCGCGAGCGCGCTGTAGGCGCGCACCACGACGATCAGGATCAGCGCCTGTCCCGCCGCGGCGTACTGCTTCACCTCCGCGCCGCCGTGGAGGAGGATGAGCGGCTCGCGGGCCGTCTTGAGCAGGTAGTACCCCGTCAAGAGCAGAAAGACGGTGAGCGTCAACAGCGAAGCCGTGATCGCCTCTCCGGGCTCCACCTTCGCGAAGACGCGCAGGACACGGGACAAGCCGCGCTCGACGACGTCTTGCGATGCGGAGGCGGTCTGTTCGCTCATTGGAAGTGACCCTGCAACGCCGCCGTGTGCCGAGAGGTGGCCGTCGAAACGACGAACTCCATGACAAGACCCTAGTCGCCGCGGGCCGGGGCCCCCGTCGAACCTCCGACCAATGGGCGTCAAATCCGCATCAAACGCGCCCCGGGCGGCCATCTACGAGCCGGCGATCGCCGCTTGAATGTTCGCGAGCGCCCCTCAGCTGTTCTTCTGGATCAGCTGCGCGGCGCGGCCACCGATCATGATCGAGGGTGCGTTCGTGGCGCCCGCGGTGATGGACGGCATGACCGAGGCGTCGGCGACGCGAAGCCCGCGGAGGTGGTGAACGCGAAGCTCGGGGTCGACCACGGCGTCGGCGTCTACGCCGATCCGCGCAGTACCGGCGGGATGCCCGAAGCTGGCCGCGGCGGTCCGCGCAAGCTCCAGGATGTCCTGCTTCGTGGCATTCGGCCCCGGAATCGCCTCGGCTTCGCGAACCGCGTCCATCGCGGCCTTGCGACCCAGCTCTCGGGCGGCCTCAATCGCGCGCACGATCGCATGGAGGTCGTTGTCGGTCCCCAGATGATTGCCCTCGATGATCGGCGCATCACGCCAATCGGCGCTCGCGAGGCGCACGCGGCCGCGACTCGTCGGCTGGACGAGTGCCGGCGCGATCGTGAAGCCCTCCCTCGGCGGGGCGCCGAAGCGCGCAGCTGCCTCCGGCGTCGCGATCGGCAGTTGCTCTAGCACCAGACAGAGATCGGCGGGATGGCTCGAGAGGCCGCTGGGGAGAAATACCTCCGCGTCCACCGCGTCGCTGTCCACCGGCCGGTCCGGCATCTTGCCCTTGTACTTGTAGACCACGCCGGACACGAGGACGTGGTCTTGGAGATTTTGCCCGACACCGGGCAGGTCGGCGACGGGTGCGATTCCCAGCTTGCGGAGCACCTCGGAGCTGCCGACGCCGGACAGCATCAGCAGCTTGGCGCTATGGATGGCGCCCGCGGACAAGATCACTTCCCTCGTGGCGCGGACCGTTTGCAGACCGTCCGCGGTCATGATCTGCACGCCAACGGCGCGGTCCCCCTCGAAGACGATCTTCGTCGCGTTGGTATCGAGGAGCAGCGTGAGGTTCGTCCGACCGAGATTCGGCCGTAGAAACGCGCGAGCCGCGCTCACGCGCGTGCCGTCGGCGGCGATGTTCATGTTGATGTAACCGGCACCGGGGCGCAGCGGTCCGTTCACGTCATCCAGGATCGCGAAGCCCATTTGCCGCGCGGCTTCGAGGAATGCGGGGGCCGTGGGGTGAGGCGTACTCGGTCTACGGACGTGGACGGGGCCGCCGGCACCGCGCCACTCGTTCGCGCCCCCTTCCCAGTCCTCCTGGCTCTTGAACGTCGGAAGCACGTCCTTGAACCCCCAGCCCGTCGCGCCGCTACGCTCCCAGCTGTCGTAGTCACGGTCCATCCCGCGCGACCACACCAGCGCGTTGATCGAGCTGCCGCCGCCGAGCACGCGGCCGAGCGCCATGTTGAACTTGCGGTTGTTGAGTTGAGCGACCGGCGCGATGGGCACATTCCAGTCCAGTGGGCCGCCGACGTTGTAGAACCATGTGCTCGGATTACCGATGGTGGGAGCCGAATCAACGCCCCCCGACTCGACGACGAGCACGTCGGCGTCCGTCTTGGACAGTTCACCGGCGACGACGCACCCGGAGGCACCCGCGCCAACGACGATATAGTCGTACGAACCCTTGGACTGCGCCTGGTCGCGCGTCTGCGCCCGTATAGTCATGTCTGGCCTCTCAATTGCTTTCCCTCTCCGTCGCCTGGGGTAACGGCCCTGGGTTCCGACATTGCTTTTCTCCCTGGAACGAGAAGTCACCAGACCTTCATCCCGCCATCGACGATGATGTCGACGCCGGTCACGTACGCGCTTTCTTCGGACGCCAGAAACAGGGCGACGTTCGCCACTTCCTCGGGCCTGCCGAGACGACCAAGCAGCGTCTTGCCAAGCATGTAGCTGGCCCACTCGGGGTCCTTGAGTTGCTCTCGTGTCTGATTGGTTTCGATCACACCGGGTGAAATCGAGTTGGCGCGAATTCCGTGGATTCGTCCCTCCATCGCGAGCTGCCGGGTCATGGCGATGATGCCCGCCTTGGCGGTGGTATGGGCCAACGACGGAAGGGTCTTGAAGCTCATCGAGGCGTTGAGGGACGCCATGTTCACGACGACGCCACGGCTCGTCTTCAGGTGCGGCCAGGCGGCCCGGGTGAGGAAGAAGACGAGGTCGACCTCCTCGCGTCGATTGCGGTCCCATTCCTCGTCAGAAATGTCTTCGAGCCAATTGAAGTGGGCCATCGCCGCGTTGTTGAAGAGCACATCGATGCGGCCGAAGGTCTGGACAGCGAGATCGACCAGCGCCTGGCAGTCGATAGGCTTGCTCAGATCGCACGGCTGCAGCGAGACCATGTTGCCGCCCGCGGCGCGAACCGCCTCCGCGGTCGCGATGGCTCCTGCGTCGTCGACCGCGTAGCCGCAGCCGACGACCGACGCTCCTTCTCGGGCGAACGCCACCGCCGCGGCGCGGCCGATGCTTCCGCTCGTGCCCGTGATGATGCAGACCTTCTCCGCAAGCCGATTCGACACGGTCTCGTACCCTTCACTTCCGCGGCTTGGTGCCCCGCCAGCTCGCACGGCCGGCCGTGAACCCTAGTGGCCGCGGTGGTTGACCGCTGTCGAACGTCGCACTGATCAGCGTCAAAACGACGTCAAGCGACGGCGCACGGAGAACGCGAGATGCGCGGATTCGCCCGCGGGGCGACTTGCCTTCAGGCGTTCACGACGGCGCGAGCATCGACGAGATCGGGCGTGTCGTGTCCTTCGGTGATGAGCGAGAGCAACCGGCCGATGTCCTCTCGCGCACGCTTCTTCGTCGCACCCGTGGCCATGGCATGAAGACTGAGAGTCGCTCGCAGCTCCAAGGAGCGCGACCCCTGCTTCCTCGCGGTGTCGACGGCCCTCGCGAGCGCGCGCTCCGCCTCCGGCGACTCGTCGAGCGATCGAAGGACCTCTCCCCGCAAGCGATGGATCTCGGGCTCGAGCCATCGCTCGTCACATCGCTCGATCGTCGCGAGCGTGGATCCGATCACCTCGAGCGCCCTCTCGGCGCACCCCAACCGCGCGCACATCGCGATGTAGAGCATCGCGTGCATCGTTCGCCCCACGGCCCCATCTTGCCAGGGCTTGCGGAGGAGCTCTTCGACCGCCTCCGGCGACAAGGCAGACGCGAGCTCCGCCTCGGCCCACCGGAGGACCAATTCGGCGCGACTCTGCCACTTGCCGAACGAGCCTTTCTCGGCAATCGCCAGCGCCCGCCGCGCCAGCACGGAGGCCTGCTCCGGCTCTCTGCGCCATGCGTGCAGCAAGGCTCCCTCGGCCAGCATCGCGGCGTGCTCGTGGTCGAAGGGATCGTATGCCCCCTCGGCGGCCTGCTGCGCGCGTGTGGAGAGGGCTAGGGCGCGGTCCGGCTCGCCCGTCAACCACAGCGCGAACGATCCCATCGAGAAGGCCAGGAGATGCGCGCGCGCGACCTCCAACGGCGTCTGTTCCTCGTGCGACCCGAAGATGCCCAGGGCACCGAGCAGGCGACGAGCTTCTTCGAACCGGCCGTGGAGGAGGGTCGTCGTCGCCTCGATCTGCTGGGCAAATAGCCGGAGGGCGACGTCGGTGACGTGAGCGAGCACCGGGCGGAGAGCGCGCCCTTGCTCGCCGGCTTCGCGTAGATCGCCTTTCACCATGAAGACCGCTTCGAGCCGGATGAGGGCCTCGCCGAGCGAGGCCTCGTCGCCCAGCCGAGTGGCCAACTCCTTTGCCCTTTCCATCAGCGCAACGGCCGCGTCCGCATGTCCATTGTGCTGAAAGACGCTCCATCCGTGGCTGAGCGACACGCGAAGCTCGAGGATGTCGCGCTCGCGCCCCTCCGGGATGTCGTTCAGAATGAGACCACGGGCGTGTTCGAGGTGCGCCGCGGCCTCCCTGTAACCGCAGCGTCGGGCGGCACCTTCGCCTGCCACGATGTGGTAGCGCGCGGCCTTCACCGGCATCTGGGCGCGATCGAAATGCACGGCCAATTCGCTCGCGACTTGCTCTTCTTGCCCGGCGTACCCAGCCTCGAGGCGTTCCGCGATTTTCCGATGCCGCACGCGCTTGGTCGCGGCGGTGTTGCGCGCGAGCGCGGCGTGTTGGAAGAGCGCGTGCCGGAAGGCGTACCGCGCCTGGATCGTGCAGTCGGGCCACGTCTCGGAGCCCACGTGCCGGAGCAAACTACGCTCGTTGGCGAGCGACTCGCATACGGCGTCGACGGCGTCGACATCGCCTTCGAGGGCGTGCGCGACGACACCGACCGCGAAGGTCATGCCGGCGATTCCGGCGACCTCGACGATACGCTGCGCGACGGCGCCCAGGCGATCGATCTGGACATCGATGAGGCGCCGGACGCTGTCCGGGCGGCGAGCCGCGACGTCTCGCACGCTGGTCGCGAGCTCCCAGCGACCGTCCTGTTGACGGACGAGATCTTGACCTTCAAGCTCCTCCACGAGCGTGGTGAGAAACAGGGGATTGCCGCCTGTCGACTCCTCGAGCGTGCGTCGAAGCTCGGGCGGAAACGCGTGGCCGGGGTAGCGCTTCGATAGATACGCGTCGACCGCCTCGGAGCGGAGGCCCTCGAGCGCGATCGACGAGGCCTGCCGATGTGCGATCAATTGCCCCGTCACCCTGGTGAGGGGGTGTCCGCGGGAGGTCTCTTCGGGTCGATAGGTGCCCACGATTAGGAGCTGGGACGGCTCGCGCCGGCTGCCGAGGAAGGCGATGAGCTCCGCGGTCGACGGATCGGTCCACTGCAAATCGTCGAACACGACGACGACGGGCGCATCGAAGCTCAGGGCCTCGAGGGCGTCGGCGAGCTCACACACCATGCGTGCCTGCGTCGCGCCGGTCGCGCGACGCTGCAAGTCGCCGAGGCGGTCGGGGCGGACGATGCCAGGCAATTGCACGAGCCATGCGGGCGCGTGCCGGGTGAACACCTCGATCGCGCGCTGCGCTCCCCGCCCTCGGCAGAGTCCCCGGACCGCGTCGAGCACCGGGAGATAGGCCTGCCCGCTGCCGTATTGTTCGACGCACGCACCCCAGGCGACAAACGGCGGTCCGGGCACGCTCGCTCGCTCGAGAAAGACATCGACGAGCGTCGTCTTGCCCATGCCGGCTTCGCCGCTGACGAAGACGGTCGTCCGCTTGCGATCCTTGGCCGATCGGAGTGCCGCGTGCAGTGACTCCAGCTCGCGGTCCCGTCCGACGAGGACCTTGCCGCCTTCCGCCGCCGGCGGGCTCGTGGCGTCGGCCCGCCAAGCCTCGAGATCCACGCGCTTCACCTCGGGCAAGAAGCGGTAGCCGCGCCCGACCACCGTCTCGACCACGCCTTCGCCCAGCACCTGGCGCACCTCGCTCAGGTGCGTGCGCAGCAAGCTCTCGCTCGTCGCCATCTTGCCCCACACGACCTCGACGATCTCGTCGTGCGAGACGAGGCGTTGAGGGTGCTGAACGAGGTGACGCAAAATGGCGAACGGCTTGCGACGAAGACGAAGCTCCGCCCCATCCTTCCACAAGCGCTCGTTGTCGAGGTCCAATCGGAACGGCGGAAATGACAGCATGTGCCCTTCTCCCGGTCTCGTGGATCCCCAGTTTGCGTATCCGCTCAGCGCCGTCGGGCCGAGATCACCAGACCCGCATTCCGCCGTCGACGACGATGTCCACGCCGGTCACGTACGAGCTCTCGCCGGACGCCAGGAACAGCGCGACGTTGGCGACCTCCTCGGGCCGGCCGAGCCGACCGAGCAACGTCTTGCCCACGATGGAGTCTGCCGATCCCGGATCCTGCAGATGGTTTCGTGTCTCGTCGGTCTCGATCATCCCTGGTGAAATCGAGTTGGCGCGAATCCCATGGTCGCGTCCCTCCATGGCCAGTTGTCGTGTCATCGCGATAATCCCTGCCGTCGCGGTCGTGTGGGCCAGCGACCCGAGGTTTCTGAAGCTCATCAGGGCGGCGAGAGATGCCGTGTTCACGATCACGCCGCGGCTGGCCTTGAGGTGCGGCCACGCCGCCCTGGTGAGGTAAAAGACCAAGTCCAACTCGCCTCGCCGGTTGCGAGTCCATTCCTCGTCGCTGATGTCCTCGAGCCAGTTGAAATGGGTCGTCGAGGCGTTGTTGAAAAGCACGTCGATCCGACTGAACGTGCGCATCGCAAAGTCGATCAGCGCCCGGCAGTGCCCAGGATCGCCGAGGTGGCAGGGGTGCAACGACGCCATCGTCCCGCCCTCGCACCGGACCATCTCGCTCGTCTCCTCCGCCGCGTCCACGTTGGCATCGCACCCGACGACCGAGGCTCCTTCGCGCGCAAAGGTGAGGGCCGCCTCGCGGCCGATGCTGCCGCCGGTGCCGGTGATGATGCACACTTTCCCCGACAGCCTCGACGACATCAGCCACTCTCCCTGCGCAAGTCGATCGACGTGCGGATGGGGCGCCTGGTCAAGTCCGCTCGCGACCGCGTGAGTCCCGGGGCCTGCGTGTGACCAGGTTCGGCGGCCTCTTGTGGGCCTTCGAAGGCCATGTTCCGCGGGCAGACGGACCCTTGGGACTGTCGGGCTTGGGTGCACACCCCGCCACACGCAAGCGGCACGCCCGCTTCGATGTGACCATAACTCATTGAAATCACTTGCTCGAGGAGCGCATGGCGCTGGCGAGATCTCGACATTGGCGAAATGCTAAACAGGCTGGCGGGATGCACTGGCCCATGGACGGGGTTCGCGGAGCGTAAGGCCAATGGATGAGCCCTTCCGCACTCAGCTACGAGACACTCTCGACCTCGTTCCGGCGCACGCTTGGTACGCGACACCGGCGGGCGGGCTCACGTTCGTGAACAAGGTGGGTGGCGCGTACGGTGGCATTCCAGAGGATCACCCCCTTCGGCTTGGAGCTGTCGTCGACCCCGCCTGGGACTCGCACATCTCGTGGTTGCATCCGGACGATCACGAGGAGACGCGGAGAGTCTGGTCGACTTGCCTTCGCACCGGTCGTGCGGGTGACGTGAGCTTTCGGATACGCAACTCCGATGGAGAGTATCGGTGGTTCCTGAGTCGCGCGCAGCCCCTTCGAGCGAACGATGGAACGCTCCTAGGTTGGATCGGCATCAACTTCGACATCGACGAACGCAGACAAGTCGAGCTCTTTCTCGCAGAGGCCCAGAGGCTGGCGCACACGGGCAGCTGGGTATTCAATGGCGCGGGCTTCGCGCACTGGTCCCCCGAGTTGTTCCGAATCCACGGCCTCGAGCCGGCGAGCAAAGCGCCGAGCGTTGCGGAGTATCTGGCGCTCGTGCACCCCGACGATCGCGACGCCATGGCGAGCGAGCTCGAAAGGATCTTGGTGAGCGACACGGGGTTCGAGTTCACGAAACGCATCGTGCGACCCGATGGCGCGATTCGCCACGTGCGTTGCGTCGGCCTCCCGGCCTCGAGCGGCCACGCATCTCCGGAGTTCATCGGAACGGGGATCGATGTGACGGAGCAGGAGAAGCTGACGAGCGCGCTGCGCAAGGGCGAGGAGGAGCTCCGGCAGGTGCTGGACTTCACGCCTCAACTCATTGCCGTGTTCGGGTCGAGGCGCGAGCGTCTTCACGCGAACCGGGTAGCGCTGGAGTTTCTGGGCGTCAGTCTCGACGACTGGCGACAAATGAGCTCGGGGGACGAAGTCCATCCTGACGATGTCGAGCGGTTCAAAGCTGCTGCGGTTCTCCACATGTCGAATCGCTCCCCGTACGAGCTGGAGGTCAGGATGCGCCGCCGTGACGGTAGCTATCGTTGGCTCTTGGCTCGATACAATCCGGTGAGCGACGAACAGGGACAGATCATCCGTTTGTACGTCGCATGCACCGACATCGACGACCGCAAGCGAGCGGAGGAGAGGCTGCAGCAGCAGAACGTCGCGCTTCGGGAGGAGGTCGACAAGGCCTCGATGTTCGAGGAAATCGTCGGCGCGTCCCCGGCACTAGCCGCTCTGCTTGCGCGAGTCGCGAAGGTCGCAAACACCGACTCGACCGTGCTGATCAACGGCGAGACGGGCACGGGCAAGGAGCTCATCGCTCGTGCGATCCACCGGCGGTCCAGGCGGTCTTCGGGGGCGTTCGTCGCGGTCAACTGCGCGGCCATCCCGCGCGAGCTCATGGTGTCGGAGCTATTCGGGCACGAGCGGGGCGCATTCACGGGAGCGATCCAGCGCAGGCCCGGGCGCTTCGAGCTTGCGGACGGCGGAACGCTGTTCCTGGACGAGGTCGGGGAGCTGTCCCCCGAGATCCAGGTCGCTCTCTTGAGGGTGCTGCAGGAACGGGAGTTCGAGCGGCTGGGAGGCTCGCAGCGCATCCGCGTCGACGTGCGGGTGATCGCGGCGACGAATCGGAAGCTGGGTACGGCGATCAGTAGGGGCAGTTTCCGAGAGGATCTATTTTACAGGTTGAACGTGTTTCCCCTCGAGGTCCCGCCTTTGCGCGAGCGCAGCGATGACATCCCGCTCCTCGTCCGGTACTTCATCGATCGATACGCGCGAAACGCCGGGAAGGTGATCTCCCGGGTGAACAAGGCGGCGATGGAGCGTCTGGAGTCGTACCCGTGGCCGGGGAACGTCCGCGAGCTGCAGAACGTGATCGAACGGTCGGTGATCGTGTGCGACACCGACGAGTTCACGGTCGATGAAAGCTGGCTGGCGACGAAGCCTGCGAGCGACGGAGGTACCAAGCTGTCGAGTACGCTGGCCGCGCACGAGAGGGCGATCGTCGAGGAGGCTCTGCGTGCGAGCGGGGGGAGGGTGTTCGGCCCCTCGGGAGCGGCCGCACGTCTCGGGATCCCGCGTTCGACGCTGGAGTCGAAGATTCGCGCGCTGAACATCGACAAGAGTCAGTTTCGCGGATAGGCGGAGCAGGGCTACCTCAGGGTCCTCAGCGCGCTCCCCCAGCGGACCAGCTGGTCGAGCATCGTGTGCACCTCCCCAGCGTGGTGCGGCGCCGGCTTGAGCGTCTTGAACGCTTCGAAGTCGGTGAAGAGCGACAGCATGACCTGCGCGCGCACCGTCGCGATGTCGAGCGCGGCGAGGACCAAGCGAAGGTGTTCGACGGCGCGCACGCCTCCCATGCTCCCATAGCTGACGAAGCTGGCCGCCTTGTTCGCCCACTCACCATGCAAGCAGTCGATGGCCGTCTTGAGGGCGGCGGACGGGCCATGGTTATATTCCGGCGTCACGAACACGTAAGCGTCGAAGCTCTTGATCTTCTCGGACCACGCCTTGGTGTGGGCATGCACGTACTTCCCGGTCGAAGGCGGCATCGGCTCGTCCAGGTGCGGAAGCTTGTAGTCGGCAATGTCGACGAGCTCGAACTCGGCGTCGGCGCGCTTCTCGGCTCTCGCCAGCTCGTGAACCCAGCGCGCGACGGCCTCGTTGTTGCGACCGGGGCGCGTGCTCCCTGTGACGATGGCGATTCGGAGCATGGTCATTCTCCCTGTGGACGACCACACGCTAGGCAAGAGCCGCCTTGACGTCCGTCAAACGTCCACCAAATGGTCGCCAACACGCGTCAGTGGGGGAATGGGGGCTACCGCGCGCCGGCTCCTCGAGAGCGACGGAAGCGTCGGTCCTGCATTCGAGCTCACAGTCCGCCCTCGTCGTGGGGCTCGGCGCTGACGTCCCCCTCTCTTGGCGGCTCAGCGTCGGGGTCGAGGCCGTCTATCACCACCAGAACAACGAGGTCTACTCGTCGGACACGACCACGGGCATCGACGGTGGAGACCTGACGACCTTCGACCTCCTGATGCGTCTGCGTCTGTAGGAGTGTCGGGATGCGCTCGGGTCAGGCGCGACAGGCTTTGCGATCGGCCTTGCGGAGACCATCAGGCGAGCTTGACGAAGCTACCGGCGGCGAGTGGACCGAACGGCGGTGATGCGAGCGGTCCGCCGACGTCGAGCGCTCCGAGATCCACCGGAGAAAAGGCCGCCGCATCCATGATCTTTCGGACGTCGGCCTTCGCCGCGGCATCGTCTCCGGAATAGAAGAGAACGCGACGACCTCCCGACACCTGGGGCTGCGACAGCACGCGAACGTCGAGGTGGTTGAACGCCTTGACGACGCGCGCCCCAGGGACCAACTGTCGGAACACCTGGCTCGAGTGCTTGCCCCCGAGGTCGACCACCTTGATGCCATACGCGGCCAGCGGATTGCTCGGGTCCTTCGCGTCGGCCGAGTTGGGGTCGAGAAACTCGACGGCGTTGGTGGCGTCGACGACGATGCGACCGTCCCAGGCTGGCAGGCGCCCCAACACCTTTTCGAGATCGACCCAGCGCAGGGCCACGAATACGATGTCCGCGCTAGCGGCCTCCTCGATGGTGCCGGCCGTGATCGAAGAGCCGACCTCTGCGACGAGCGGCGCGAGGGACGCCGGCCCGCGGCGATTCGTGATCGTGGCGGGGATGCCGCTCCTGGCGAGCATTCGCGCGATGTTGGAGCCGAGGGCGCCAGAACCAATAATGCCAATGCTCATGTGGAACCCACTCCTAGCCTCGCGGCCCCGCCGCAGACATAGGCGCGCGTCGCCTTGAACAGGTGTGGAACGTCCGTCAAATAGCCGCCAATAGGACGATGACCTTTCCGCCCGCGCCATGCTCGGCAAACTGCTGGGCCTCACGGATCTGCGCGAGCGAGAACCGCTTCGCAATGGGGATGATGAGCGCTCCCTCGGCGACGGCGCGAACCAGGGCGGCGAGGCGCTCGGGATCCGGGTGCGCCCATTGGTGACGGACCTCGAGCCCGCGCTCGTGTGCGCCCTTCGGGTCGCTGGCCACGGACGCGACGACGCCGCCCCGCCGCACTCGGTCGAGGAGCCTCTCCGTGACGGGCGCCCCGACGGTGTCGGCGATTCCATCCAGGATCGGCAACCGTCGACAGTCGATCTCGTCGTCCAGGGCGACGACGCCGTCGACGCCGAGAGCCTGGGCCGCGTCTTTCTGGCTCCCCCGGACGCCAGCCCAGACCCTGACGCTGCGCCCCTTTGCCGCGAAGACGGCGGTCCGCCCGACGCTCCCGAGCGCGCCGGTCACCAGGATGGTCTCGGAGGGCCGGGGAGCCAGGCCCTCTTCAAGGAGCTCCGACCCCGTCAGAGTCACGAGGGGGAGGGCCGCGGCGTCAGGCAGGCCCAATCCTTCGGGCACCTCCGCCCACGCCTCCTCTTTGGCGACGACGCGCTCCGCGTAGCCCCCCATGACGAGACCCGTCACACGGGCTCCGGGACGGAATCGCGTCACGCCCGAACCGACTTCGACGACCTCACCGGACGCGTCGCGACCGAGGATGGCAGGCAACTCCAGCGGCAGACCGGCGCGTTTCATTCCCTCGCGGAGCTTCCAGTCGATCGGGTTGACGCTGGTCGCGACCACCCGGACCTTGATCTCGCCAGGCCCCGTCTTCGGCTCCGGAACTTCGCGAAGCTCCAGTTGATCGACGCCTCCGAACCCCACCAGCACTGCGGCCTTCATGACTTTGCGAACCGCCCTTCCCGTTTCCGTGCCTGCCTCAGGATACCGCGTGAGCCACCGCCGTCGGGGCCACGCTGGAAGCGTTCGGGGCCGTGCGAGCGCGCAGCATCGGCGCGAAAGCGGCGCGGTAAGACCAGGCCGTGAAGATCTCCAGCGCGAGGACAAAGAGCGCGACGGGGAGACCGGCAGGCGCCAGAACGGCATGGAAGAGGACGATGTTGACGACGTTCGGGGCGACGATCGCCAGAGCCAGAGGCACGAAGCGATTCGAGAGAAGCAGCGCCCCGCCGACCACTTCGACGCTCTTGATGAGCGGGAACATGTACCCGGTCGCGGCGAGGGCGCCCAGAAACGTCATCGCCCTTTCGGGCGCCGGGGGCGTCGGGAGAAACTGCAGGAAGCCGTTCAAGCCGAATACGAAGAAGACCAGTCCGAGAAGGATCCTGGCCGCCGGGGGAGCAAAACGGGAAATGGCATTCATGGTTGTCTTCCTTTCTTTTGGGTTTTCACGCAGACGAGTCACACTTGTCAGGCGGCCTCGACGAGAATCAGCTCGGAGTCCTCTCGGGCGAGAATCGTGAGACGACGCTCGTCGGTCGCCGCGATCCCGTCGCCCACAGCCAGGCGGTGGCCGTTCACTTCCACCGCCCCCCGTGCCGGCGCAATGTAAGCGTGGCGAAGCGCGCCGAGCGCGTGGTCGACCCGAGCACCGGCGAGCAGCGTGGCCCCGAAGACCCGCGCGTCGGCACGGATGGGAAGAGCGTCCCCATCGCCGGGCAAGCCGCTGGCGAGGACCACCAACTGGTTGGCCCGGTCCGCCTTGGGGAAGCGGCCGGTCTCCCACTGCGGCGTGCCGCCGTTCGCGCGAGGGCGGATCCAGATCTGAAACAGCCGCAATGGCTCTGCGCCGAGATTGTGCTCGGAGTGGCGAATGCCCGTGCCGGCGCTGATTGCCTGCACGTCGCCGGCCGACGTGTGGCCGATGTTTCCGAGGCTGTCGCGATGAGTGACGGCGCCCTGGCGCACGTAGGAGACGATTTCCATGTCGGCGTGACCGTGGAGGTCAAAGCCTGTGCCCGGCGCGATCTCGTCGTCGTTCCAGACGACCAGCGCCCCAAGGGGGCCGTTCGCCGGGTTGCCTTCGCGTGTCACCGCGAAGTGGTGCTTCGCCTTGAGCCAGCCAAAGTCGCCGCCGTCGAGCGTCGGCGAAGAACGAACCTGAAGCATGTGCGCCTCCATCGAGCGGCGGTCCAAGAACCGCCCGCCCCTGCACTTATGCCTCTGGAATCGCCGGGCGATTAGAGGGCCCGCGCAGGACGCAGCGTTCTATGGGGTGAACGAACGCGTCAGATCGTCGCCGCGCGAAGAGCGGCCGCGGCAAGTTCGACGACCGCACGGACGCCGGGCAGCATGCCGCGCCGCGAGGTGAAGACGAGATGGACAATCCCGTCAGGAGCGCCCCAGGGCGTTAGCACCTGCACGAGCCGGCCCGACGCCACATCGGCGGAGCAGTTCGGGCGGGGCACCAACGCGATACCGGCACCCGCGCACGCCGCCGCGACGAGGAGCCCAAAATCGCCCGTCGCCAGCCTCGGCTGGAACTCGATCGTCTCCTTTTGACCGGCGCGGTTCGTCAACGTCCACGCACTCGGCCCGGGCTGCTCCTGCTGGTGAAGCAGAGGAAAGCGCTTCAGATCGGCCGGTGCCGACAGCCGGCCGACCTCCGCGAGAAGTCGGGGCGCAGAAACGAGGATCCTCTTGCTCGTCCCGATCTTCTTGACCTGGACGTCGGCATCCGTGTCGAGTCGTTCACGAATGCGTATTGCGATGTCGATGCCCTCATCGATGAGGTCGACGCGGCGGTTGGTCATCACCACTTGCATGCGGAGCGACGGATTGGCCGCGAGGAACGCGGGCAGGGCCTGGGAGATGACCTCCTGCAGTCCATGCGGACAACTGATCCGAACGAGGCCGCGGGGTTCCGATCGCACCTGCAACGCAACGTCTTCGACCGCATCGGCCTCTTCGATCGCCGCCCGAGCGTGCTCGTAGACTTGCTGGCCCACCTCGGTGACGTGGAGGCTTCGAGTGGAACGCTCGAGCAGGCGGACGCCGAGCCGCTCTTCGAGAAGAGCGACCCGGCGGCTGACGCGAGACTTGGGGACGCCGAGCTGCCTCGCGGCGGCTGAAAAGCTGCGGTGCCCTACGACCGCGGCGAAGAATTGGAGGTCGTTGAGGTCATGCATCCCTCTCCACTTTGACCATATGCCAGACACGGTGGCTTGCGGCAAGCCCCGGGTCGTGCCGCACAGTCGCCTGCCATGACAGAGCACGCGGTGGTGATTGCTGGAGGAGGACCCACGGGACTGATGTTGGCCGGCGAGCTCGCGCTTTCGCGAGTTGACGTGGCCATTGTCGAGCGGCGCGCCAGCCAGGAACTCGCCGGCTCGCGCGCAGGCGGCCTTCATTCACGAACGATCGAGGTCCTCGATCAGCGTGGAATCGCGGATCGGTTCCTCGCGCAAGGGCAGGTAGCGCAGGTCGCGCAATTCGCGATGACGCCTCTCGACATCAGCGACTTTCCGACTCGCCACAACTACGGGCTCGCGCTGTGGCAAGACCGTATCGAGCGGATCTTCGCCGCTTGGGTCGACGAGCTGGCAGTACCCATCTACCGCGGACGTGAGGTGTTGGGCTTTGCCCAAGACGACACCGGTATCGACGTCGAGCTGACCGACGGTCGCCCATTGCGGGCGAAATATCTGGTCGGGTGCGACGGGGGTCGCAGCCTAATCCGCAAGAAAGCCGGCATCGACTTCCCGGGATGGGACCCATCCACCACTTACTTGATTGCCGAGGTCGAGATGACCGGCGAACCGGCGTGGGGCATCCGCCGCGACGACAAGGGCATCCATGGCCTCGGCAAGCTCGAAGGCGGGAAGCGCGTGCGGGTGGTGTCGACCGAGCCGCACGTCCGCCAAGGCGACGAGCCGACCGTGGACGACCTTCGCGAGGCGCTCATCGCCGTCTACGGGACCGACTACGGTGTTCACAGCGTCACGTGGCTCTCGAGATTCACCGATACGACCCGGCAGGCAGCATCCTACCGGGACAGACGGGTGCTCTTGGCCGGCGACGCGGCGCACGTCCATGCCCCGGCAGGCGGACAAGGACTCAACATCGGTGTCCAAGACGCCGTGAACTTGGGGTGGAAGCTGGCCCAAGTGGTCAAGGGCACATCGCCGGAACGCGTGCTCGACACCTACCAGACCGAGCGGCACCCAATCGCCGCGCGCGTGCTCAAGACCACCATGGCGATCACGGCGCTCAACCGCGGCGACGATCGGATGACGGCCTTGCGCGAGACCATGTCCGACCTGCTGAAGATGGACGAGCCTCGCAAACGATACGCCGCGATGATGTCTGGTCTGGACATTCGCTACGACCTCGGCGCGGGACACCCGCTGCTCGGTCGCCGCATGCCCGACCTCGACTTGGTCACCGAAAGCGGCCCACGGCGGGCGTTCACCCTGCTGCACGATGCCCGAGCGGTGCTGATCAATCTCGGTGAACCCGACGCCCTCGACATCGCTCCGTGGACGGATCGGGTTCGGCGGGTCGACGCTCGATACGCCGGGGTGTGGGAGCTCCCGGTGCTCGGCGCAGTCGTCGCTCCGACTGCCGTGTTGATTCGGCCCGATGGGTACGTCGCGTGGGTCGGAGACGGCACGGATCAAGGCCTTGGCGACGCTTTAATCACCTGGTTCGGACCGCCCAATCACGGCTGAACCGGAGAGGGTGTTGGCATCGTGCCCCTCCGAGTCTGGCTCAACGGTTTGCAGGGGTGGCCGACCATGGGCCATATCGACTCATGCGCCGAAGGCTGGCCATGCGTTTGCAGGTGCCGTCCGCTGGAGGTCTGCCATGCCGAATCGAATGGAGAAGGTGGCATCGGATGTGATGGGCGCCGTCAAGACGGCGAAAGCGAAGATCGAGGGTCTCTCGGGTGTGTTCCAGCACCTGACCCGCGAGCACGGCGAGGTCACTGCGCTGCTCTTGCGGGTGAAGATGACGTCCGACCCAAGGGTGCGGGCGGAGCTCTTTCCCAAGATCCGCGCCGAGCTGCTATCGCACGAGAAGGGCGAGCTCGCGGTGGTCTATCCGGTGTTTCGCGAGCGGATCGAGCTGATGGACTTCGCCCAGGATCACGACCGCGAGGCCGGGCTGCTCGAGGCGCAGATTCACGTGATCTCGGCGCTCGCCTACGACGACGCGCGCTGGGCCGACCGCTTTGCCGAGCTCGTGGATCTCGCGAGCAAGCACACCAAGGAAGAAGAGAACAAGTACTTCCCGGCCGCTCAGCGCGTCCTCGGCCCGCAGGTGTCGGCCGAGCTGCTGCCACTGTACGAGCAGGCGAAGGCGCGCGCCGCCGTGACCGTGAGCTGAAGATGCCTGCTCCCCACGAACCTGTTCTGAGGGAGACGGAGATCGAGGAGCGCGACGGGGCAACATGGGTTGCAGGCCTGTGCCCCTATTGCTGGGAACGGCTCGCTTTCCACGCGCCGCCGCCTGGCGCAGACGTCGAGGTGCAATGCCCCAACGGGCACGCGCTCCGGATCATCGACCAGACGTCGGCGGGCGAAGCGCTACGCGACGCGTAGAAGTCGAGGGCCCGGCACCCGAGCGGATGACGGGCCCCCGCCTTTGTTTCAAGAAGATTGCCAACCGGATCAACTTCGCCGCGCGGGAATTCCAGCCGATCGAGCATTGCGGTGCGTCGTCCACGGCGAGACTATGACGGTGAATGGCGATTCTCGACCGTCTGCCGCTCTCGCAGAAGTTGCTGCTGCTGGGGGTGCTCTTCGTAGCGTCGTTCGGGGGCTTCGCGTACACGGCCTGGGACGTCGTCGCCCAGGTCGGAGTCGGCGGCCCGACGTACAAAGACATCATCCGCAGCAAGGACGTCGTGGCCGACGTGCTCCCGCCGCCGCTCTACATCATCGAGACCCACCTGGTCGCCCACCAGGCCGTCGCGACGAGCGACGCCGGCGTACGGAGGGAGCTCATCAGCCGCCTGTCTCGACTCGAGGGCGAGTTCGAAGAGCGGCACAGGTACTGGGGCGCCGAGCTGCCCGAGGGCCCTTTGCGAGAAGCACTCCTCGGCCATTCGTACGGACCGGGGCACGCGTACTTCGAGACCACTCGCCGCGACTTCGTCCCTGCACTCGAAGCCGGTGATCAAGAGCGCGCGCGCCGGGTCCTCGAGACGCAGCTCGCGCCCCTCTACGACACGCACCGCGCGGCGATCGACGACGTGGTCAAGCTGGCCAACAGCCTGTGCGACGCCGACGTGCAGGGCGGCACGGCCGCGATGGTGCGCGCGGGGAGCCGGCTCTGGTTCTTCGCGCTGGTCGTCATCGGGGTGCTGCTCGTCGCGGCGTTCGCGGTGCAGCGGGCGATGGCGGGGCTGAAGCGGCAGATCGCGGGGGTCACCGCGGTGGCGCGGAGGGTCGCGGGCGGCGACCTCTCGCCGGTCACCGCCAGCGAAGAGGCGGCCGACACGCACGACCTGGTCGACGCGATCCGCGCGATGACCGCAAGCCTGTCGTCGCTCGTGACCCGGGTGAAGCAGGCCGCCATGACGCTGACGACGACAGCGGGGCACCTCGGCGCCGCGAGCCACGATCAGGACACGCTCGTCCAGACGCTCTCGAGTTCCACGACCGCGACGGCCGCCACGAGCAAAGAGATCTCGGTGACCAGCCAGAGCCTGCAGCACACGATGGACGAGGTGGCCAACCTCAGCGGCCGTGCCGCCGACGGGGCCGAAAGCGGGCGCAGTGGCCTCGGACAGATGCGGACCTCGGTCGAGTCCCTCGAGAAGGCGACGGGATCGATCTCCGACAAGCTCGGGACGATCCGCGATCGCGCGACCGACATCACGGGCGTCGTCACGACGATGAGCAAGGTGGCCGAGCAGACCAATTTGCTCAGCGTCAACGCCGCCATCGAGGCCGAGAAGGCCGGCGAGCAAGGGCGAGGCTTTCTCGTCGTCGCGCGCGAGATCCGGCGGCTCGCGGATCAATCGGCCGTCGCGAGCCTCGACATCGAGCACATGGTGCGCCAGATGCAAAGCGCCGTCGGCGCGGGCGTCATGGAAATGGATCGCTTCGCCGAGCACGTGCGGCGCGTCGCCGCGACCACGAGCGGGGTCGCCGATCAGCTGGGTGACGTCATCGGCCAGATGCAAACGCTCAAGAGCCGCATCGGCACCGTCTCCGAGGGCGTTCGTGCCCAGACGCTGGGCGCCAAGCAGATCAGCGAGGCCATGACGACGCTGAAGGACGGTGCCTCGCAGACGCAGGCCGTCGCCGCCGACCTGAAGCTTGCCGCCGGAGGGCTCGATTCAACGGTCGGCTCGCTCCGGGAGGACGTCTCCCGCTTCTCGGTGGGCTGATGGCGATGCGTCGTATCCTGCACGCTGCGCCAGCGGGATTGCGCTGATGTTGGCGCTCGTCTTCGAGGTAGCGGGGGAGTCGTACGGCGTTGCGGCGTCGGGGGTCATCACGGTGGTCCGCCGGCCTCGCGCGCGAGCGGTGCCAGGCGCACCGCCGTGGATCGCGGGCGTGTTCCGATGGGGCAACGCGTGGGTGCCGCTCGTCGACCTCTCGCTACTCATCGCGCTGACGCCGTGCCGTGAGGGCGCCGCGAGCCGCGTGGCCCTCGTGGAGTACGCGCGCGGCGAGCGATCGCGCACGCTCGGCTTGCTCGCCCCGGGGATGACGCGCGTCGCGGACCTCGGCCGCCTGCAGGGTGCGCCGGGGCTCTCGATCGCAGGCCACGAGTTTCTCGGGCCCATCGTGGCCGATGAAGATCTCGGCGTGCAGATGCTCGCCATCGACCGGGTGCTGCCCGCGGAGATCGACGCCCTGCTGTTCGGCGCCGGGACCGTCCACGGGGAGCCGGCGTGAAGCGCGAGCAGGCGCGCGCGAGGGCCGAGCGCCGTTGCTGGTCCACCGAGGGGGTCCTCGGCGGCGATCACAGCTGCCCCGAGCTCGTAGAGCGAGCGCATTGCCGCGAGTGCAACGTGCTCGTCGTCGCCGCGCATCTGCTCCTCTCGCGGCTGCCCTCGGACGACACCGAGGCCGAACCCACGGTGTCCGTCGCGGCGGGTCGCGGCGGTCAGAGCGGCGCCCCCGACTCCGCTCAGCCCTTCTCCGTCATCACGTTCGACGTCGGCGGCGCCAGCCTGGCGCTCGAGACACGCCGGGTGGTGGAGGTGGCGACGATGCGGCCCGTGTGCCGCGTGCCTCACCGCGCGAGCGCGGCGTTCCTGGGGCTCGTCAACGTGCAGGGGCGCCTCGAGCCCTGTTTCTCGCTCGCCGTCGTACTCGGACTTCCAGCGAGCGACGCCGAGACGGAGCAACGGCTCGTCGTCGTGGGTGACGAGTCCCGTCGCTGCGCCTTCTACGCGCACCGCGTGGCCCTGCGCGAGGCCGACCATGCGCTGCTCGGCGAGCCGCCCGCGACGGTGTCGGCGGCCCTCGACACGCACGTTCGCGCCATCATCCGCCTCGCCGAACGGCCGTGGTCATGGCTCGACGCCGACCGCCTCCTGGCGAGCCTCGAGCGAGCCCTCACGTGACCGAGACCGTCGCCAAAGTCGAGGTCGACTCCGACCTGATCGCGCTCTTCGTGGTGGAGGTCGACACAGCGGCGCCACGCCTGCAGGAGCTCGTCCTGTCGATCGAAGCCGACGGCGCCGGTCCGTCGGACGCCGAGGACGCGATGCGCATCGCGCACTCGTTGAAGGGCGCCGCGCGCATCGTGGGCCTCACCGAGATCGTTGCGACATTGCACGCCGCCGAGGACGCGCTGTCGTCGGCACAGGGCGGTCGCGCGCTGTCGCCCGCGGAGATCCAAGCGCTCCTGCGGCTCGTCGACCTGCTCGTCGAGCTCACGCGCGTCAGCGTGAGCGATTTCGCTCGCTGGCTCGCGAGGAAGCGCGGCGCCCTCGAAGAGGTGCAAGGGGTGCTGCGGCGCTCGAACGAGCCTCGGGTGGCCACCGTCGTGGTGAAGCACCCGCCCGAGCGCGAGTCCGTGCCCGTCCCGAGCGCGACGCCCGAGGCGCGGGCGCTTCGTCTGAGCGCCGACAGCGTGAGCCGACTGCTGGGGCTTGCCGGCGAGACGGTCGTCGAAGCACGCCGCCTCCACGCCTGGTCGCGCTCCACCGCGGCGGTCGAGAGGGCCCACGCGCACGTCGTCGCGCGGGCGAGCGACGTCCGCAATCGCGCGCGCTCGAACGACGATTCGGGGCTCGCTTCGCTGGTCGACCAGCTCGTCGCCGACGTAGAGGCGGCCAACCGTCTGCTCGCGGAAGCGCGCGACGGCGCGACGCAAGGCCTGCAGCGGCTGCTCGACGCGGGCGAGCGCCTTTACCACGAGTCCCTCCGGGCGAGGCAGCGGCCCTTCGCGCAAGTCCTCGTCTCGATCCGGCGGCACGTGCGCGACACGGCGCGCGCGCTCGGCAAGTCGGCCAAGCTCGACGTGGCCGGCGCGGCCACGCCCGTCGACGGCGACGTCCTCGGCCCCGTCGAAGCGATCCTGCAGCATCTCATCACCAACGCGCTCGACCACGGCCTCGAGGCTCCGGCCGCGCGCGCCGAGCTGGGCAAGCCCACCCAAGGCACCGTCGCCGTCGAGCTTCGCCACGCCCGCGGGCAGCTGTCGCTCCACGTGACCGACGACGGCCGCGGCATCGATCACGAGAAGATCCGCGCGGCCGTCATCGCCAAGGGCCTCATCGACGAAGTGACGGCGCGCTCGCTCGGCCGGGCCGAGCTCCTCGAGATGCTCTTCTTGCCGGGGTTCTCCACGGCCAAAGAGCTGAGCGTCCACTCGGGGCGCGGCGTGGGTCTCGACGCCGTGCGCTCCGAGTGCGCGCGCATCGGCGGCCGGGTCTCGATCGTCAGCGAGGTCGGCAAGTTCACCCGCTTCGAGCTCACGCTGCCGGTGACGCGCGTCGTCGTGCGGGCCCTTCTCGTACGCATCGCGGGCGACGTCTACGCCTTGCCGCTCGCCCACGCGGGCCGCGTCGTCCGTATCGCCATGGCCGACGTCCACAACTCGGAAGGTCGGGACTACGTCGAGTTCGACGGCGAGAACGTCGGCGTCATCCGCGCCGACGAGGTCCTCGAGGTCGGCCGGTCCCTGGAGCGTCCCGAGCACCTCACACTCGTCTTGCTGGGTGAGTGGGGCGCACGCTACGGCCTCGCGGTCGACGCGGCCCTCGGGGAGGACGATCTGGTCGTGCGGCCCCTCGACCCGCGGCTCGGCCGGGTCGCCGACGTCGGCGCCGCCGCGCTGCTCGCCGACGGCTCGCCGACGCTGGTGCTCGACGTCGCCGATCTGCTGCTCTCGATGGAGAAGTTCTCGCGGCGCCGTGGCGCGACTCTCTTGCGCGGCGTGGCGGCGCCGCCGAACGGCGTCGGGCGCAAGCGCGTGCTCGTCGTCGACGACTCGATGACGGTGCGGGCCGTGCAGCGGCAGCTCCTGACGAGCCGCGGCTACGACGTGGACGAAGCGGCCGATGGCGTCGAGGCGTGGTCCATCCTCCGCGCCGGCGCGTACCACCTTGCGGTGGTCGACGTGGACATGCCGCGCATGAACGGGCTCGAGCTGGTGCGTGCCGTGCGCGCCGACCGGCGCCTCGCGCGCCTGCCCGTCGTCATCGTCTCTTACAAAGAGGGCGACGAGGATCGCGCGCGGGGCATGGAAGCGGGGGCCAACCAGTACCTGGCCAAGGGCAGCTTCCACGACGAGCAGCTCGCGAATGCCGTGCGTGGCCTCATCGGGGATGGGGCATGAAGCTCGAGCAAATCGGCCCTTATCGCATCGTGCGACGGATCGGTCGCGGCGGGATGGCCGAGGTGTTCCTCGCGCGCGTGGCGGGGGCCGACGGCTTCGAGCGCGAGGTCGTCGTCAAGCGCGTGCTCCCTGCGCTCGCGCACGAGCAGGAGTTCATCGACATGTTCCGCGACGAGGCGCGAATCACGGCGCAGCTGCGGCACGGGAACATCGCGCAGGTGCTCGACTTCCGCGAGCACGACGGTCAGTACTACCTTTTGCTCGAATACGTCGATGGCGCCAGCCTCGCCAACATCCTGGCCGATGGCGCGGCCCGCAAGGTCCCGCTCCCGCACGCCGTCGTCGCGCACGTGCTCTCCGAGGTCGCCCGCGCCCTCGACTACGCGCACCGCAAGCGGGGTGCCGACGGTGGGCCGCTCGGCGTCGTGCACCGGGACGTGAGCCCTTCGAACGTGCTCGTGTCGCGGGACGGCGAGGTCAAGCTCACCGACTTCGGGATCGCGCGCGCGAGCGGCCGGGTGAGCGAGACGACGACGGGCGGCCGGATCAAGGGGAAGTTCTCGTACATGGCCCCGGAGGCTGTCTTCGGCGAGGCCACGGTGCGATCGGATCTCTACGCGCTCGGCGTGATGGGCTGGGAGATGCTGGCCGGCGCGCGCCCGTTCGCCACGCCCACCAACGAAGCGCAGCTCGTGCACCAGGCCACGGCGTCCGCGCGGCCCATCGGCGAGGTGGTGAGCGGTGTTCCCCAACCCCTCGCCGACATGGTCATGCGCCTGGTCAATCGGGATCCCGAGGTCAGGCCCGCACGAGCGGCGATCGTGGCCGACACGCTGGGGGCGGTCGTCTCTGCCTCCGAGCGCTCGGTGCAAGAGATCCTCGCCGAGCGAGTCGTCGAGACGCCGCGGACCCGTCCGATGACCACGCCGCCTCCGAGCCGCAAACGCGCGCCCCGCGACCGGCATGCCGAGGTGACCGAGCCGGAGGGGCCCGCGATGGCGCTCGTCGTCGATTCGTCACCGACGGCGCGGGCGCTCCTGAAACGAGCCCTCGACGGCGTGATGCCCGTCGTCGAAGGCGCCGATTTCGACGAGGGCCTCGGCATCGCGCGCTCGCGGCGGATCGCGCTGGTCCTTGCGCAGTATCTGCTCGGCGGTGGGCGCACGGGCATGGATCTTTGCCGCGAGCTGCGGCGTCACGTCGAGACGGAGCACGTCACGTTCGCCCTCGCCGTCTTCGAAGCCACCCCCGCGATCGAACAGGAGGCGCGCGAGGCGGGCGTGAACCTCGTCGTCAGCAAGTCGGACCCCAAGGCACTGCTGCGCGTCGTGCGCGAGCTGGCCATCGCGACGGCGTGACCTAGCGCCCCGACCCACATCCCCGGGTAATCCGCGGCCACCCTCGCCAGCACCCTCGTCGCGAGCGCCTCTGGCGCTCGCTCCTGCAGCCGCCGAAACGACCACGCGTACAGCGGTCGCGGCGCCCGTTCCGCGCCGAGCTTCTGGCGAATCCTTCCCCAGGTGGCGCTTTCCTCCTTCCGAACCATCCAGTCTGCGACGATCCACGCAACGCAGGCGACCTTCGCCCGCCGCGCCCTGTCGACGAACAGATCGATGTCGAACTCCTCGGCTTCGACGATGCGCCGCGCGTCCTCGAGCGCCCAGGGGGCCGCCAGCGCCAGCTTGTCCTTGAAGACGTTCACGCTCATGAGCAGCGCGTGGTCATGCAGCTCCGGCACCCGGACGTCGACCCCGCCGGCCCCGCGCGTCGCGCGTGACAGCATCTCCCCGATGGACAGCGAGCACATCCCCGGAGCCCCGATCACCGACTCCACATCCACGGTGATGTCCAGCCCCGGCACCCTCAACACGAAGGCGCCGTAGGCAGGCCTCCACTCTTCGATCCGCCATCCCGTTTCGTTTCTCGCCACCCGCGCGGCCGCGCGGAAGTCCCCTGGCCGGATCCTCACATCCGCATCCGTCATGGGTCGCTCGGTCGTGTCGCGATAGAGCGTGTGCGTCGTCACGACCCCTTTGACGGCGAGCGTATCGATGCCCGCCCGGTCGAACCTCTTCACGACCGTCTCGAGTGCCCGACTCGCCGTGACCTGACGGGCCCACACGCCGCGGGCATGTGCTCCCTCGGCGGGCCGGGAATCGGCGCACACCTGGGCCTGGCTGCATGGGGCGCAAGCCTTCGAGGCCACTGGACTACGAAACCAGCACCAGGCGCCGCTTCTTCGACTCGAGATTCTTCGACCGCACACCAGTCCTCGCGAACGACTTCTCGCAGTCCTGAGTCGAGGGGCCCCGCATGTTCCCCTCCATGAACGCGAGGCCCGGGCAGCGCGTGCAGGCGGAGACGTGAGAGCACGTCGAACAGCTCGACAGGTCGCGGACGCGGATCGCGCGAACCTCGTTCAATTGCTCCGAATGGCGCCAGATATCGAGAAATGGCAGCGATCGCACGTTGCCGCTCGCCAACGGAAACTGCACGCAAGGGTAGACGTCGCCATAGGGCGACACATAGCAAGACGTGTTCCCCGCGCTGCACGGTCGCGCGTCGAGGTCGTCGGCGCCCGGCGCCTGCGGCGGAGCGCAGAACTCCTCGACGTCGCCGACCAGGGCGCTGTCGCGGAAGAGTTGCCGCAGCGAGGTGTTGTCGACGTTCAAATCCAGAATCGACCTGCCGCCGTCCATCATGGGAGTGATCGTGGGGTCGACGGTGAAATCTGCGCCGAGCTCCCCGGCCAGCGCTCGGACGCCGGGAGCGAAGTGACGACGGGCAATTGGCCCATCACGGTCCAGCTCTCGACGATCCTCACCTCGCCGACGCTCGACTCCGTGTCCGGCAACATTTTCACGGAGGATTCGAGCGGCCGGCTGAGCTACGTGCTGGAAACGTTCAGTACCGTGGGCGCCTGCGGCAGCGGCTCGCCGCCGTGCCTCGGCTCCACCAACTACAGCCCCCCTGTCCACGTCGTCCCCGACGCCCCGATCGTGGACTCGGTCACGCAGAAGGTGTTCGTCTTCTTCGGCAGCGACGGCACCAGCGCTTCCGTCGTGCAGTCGGATACGGGGCTGAGCGCGACCGTCACGGCGACCCTGGGGACCGGAACGGGCCATCACCTCCATTCTGGCGCCTTCGACAACGCTTACTTCGTCGGCGACGGCAGCGCCGGGGCGATGTACATGTGTGGCTCGTCGGGCAACAGCACTCCGACCATCCAGCGTATCGGATTCACGAATTCGGGCAGGACTCCGGCGAGTCCGTTCGCGAATGCCGTCGGCACGATGAATGCCGCTGTAGACGGGGTGAAGCTCGCCGTCGCGACCGCCAGCGCCGAATGCTCGCCGGTGACGGAGTTCTTCAATGCGAAGGCGCCGGCGGCCAGCCGGGATCAGATTTTCTTTGGCGTTCAAAACCTGGGCAGCGGGGCCAACTGCGGTGCGGCCGGCTGCGTCATGTCAATCAACGTTACTGCCAACCCGGGGACCTTGGCGATCGCGAATTCGATTGCCGAAATCAACGGCCCGAGCGGACTTGTCGTGGACGGAGCCGCCGACACGACGACCTATCCGCAAGCATCGAGCCTCTATTTTTCGGGGCAGGGAAACAGTACGGCCGGCGTCCCTTGCAATGGCATCACGGGCGTGGGTTGCGCGGTCAAGGTGACCCAGGCGGGCCTGAACTGAAACGAGCCAGGGCAACGAGCCCGCGCTAGCCGGACCGGGCGCGCTTGCGCTCGTACATCAGGCGATCGGCCCGGGTTAGCAGCTCATCGAGCGAGCAGGCGGCGGACCAGTCGAAGAACGTGAGCCCGGCGCTGAGCTGAAGGGTATAGGGGCGCTTCTCGGCGGAGGCTTGCGCGACGAGCGACGTGGCCAGACGCTTGAGCAGCGAGTCTTCGGAGCTTGGCGCCATGTTGGGCAAGAGGGCGATGAACTCGTCGCCTCCGATCCGCGCCACGACGTCGCCGTCACGAAAGACGTGCCGCATCGCGACCGCGACGTCGGCAATCGCGCGATCGCCTTGCTCGTGGCCGAACGTGTCGTTGATCCCCTTCAGGCCGTCCATGTCCGCGTAGAGCAGGCCGAGAGGCGCGTTGGCTCGACGCGCGAGCTCGACGCGTGGGCGTGCCGTCTCGAGGAAGCCGCGGCGGTTGAGGAGCCCGGTCAGCTCGTCGGTGAGCGCAAGGTCGCGGAGCCTCTCCGCGGAGGCGCGTTGCTGCGTCAAATCGCGCAGGGTGGCGACGGCGGCCACCACGCGGCCGCCCTCGTCGCGGATTGGACGGGCGCTGGTCGAGACCCACGTGCCGACGCTGTCGCCCGCCGGAACCAGGCGCTGCACACGGTCGTTCGATGGTTGCCCGCGCAGCGCCTGCTGCAAGGGCGCCGCCTCCGGCGTCACCCTCGAGCCGTCCTCCTCGAGCACGGCGAGCTCGGTTCGCCATTCCTCCGGAAGCCGCTCGCGCGCGAAGGCGTCGCCGACCATGGCGCGCGCCGCGGCGTTGATGGCGATGGTCCTGCGGGAGGCGTCGACGGCGATGATCCCCTCGTCGACCGTCTCGATCACGGCCTCGAGCAACGCCTTGTCTCGGTGCGCGCTCCGGTTCGAGTCGAGGAGTTGCAGCCGCTGGGCGCGCAGCAAGACGAAGGCGCCTATCCCCGTCACGATGGCCAGGAAGGTTCCGACGATGAACACCAAACGGCTGCGAGCGCGCGCCGCGTTCATCTCGTCGAGGCGCGAGACCATGCGGCGATCCTCGTCGCTCTGCATCTCCGAGAGGGAGGCTTCGAGGGTTCCCGCGCTGCCCTCCGAGGCGGGCGTCCCGGCGAACCGACGTGGCTTGCTGCCCGACTGGGCAGGGTCCTCTGTCAACGCATCGAGTCTGGTCGCCGCCTCGCGAAAGCCCGTCCAATCGCTCCGCGCGAGCCGGATCTCGCACTCCGCGATCGCCACCTTGACCGCGCTGATGTGCGTGACCCAGGCCGTCGCCGCCACCATCTGCTGGCGCGCCTCGAACGCGGAGGCCAGCATCGCGAGCACGGCGGCCACCAGCGTGCTGACGAGGAGCCTCAGGCGGTTCGAATCGGAGGCACCGACCGGCGCGGGCACAGTCGGAAAGTACCACAGGCGGATGGTGCATCCGTGCCCGGCGAGGGCCGGCGGCGAGGGCGCCGTGGAAAGCCCATCGCAACGAGCCCGTCACCACGAGACGGGGACCGGCGTGGGGTTGCTGTCGGCCTGGGCGCTCGGATTGCCCAGTTCGTCGCTGCCCCCGAATCCCCAGCACGACACGTTGCCCGTGGAAAGCAGGGCGCACTCGTGGTTTGCGCCGGCCGCGATCGAGACGATGTTCGTCAGCTGCGCGACGGCCACGGGCGTGGAGGCCTGCTCCGGGTCGTTCGACCCTGACCCGAGCTCGCCGTTATAGTTCGCCCCCCAGCACACCGCCGATCCTCCCGTCCGCACCGCGCAGATCGTGGAGGACATGCTGCCAACGGAGAGCGACACGGCGTCGCTCAGCCCCGACACCTGGACGGGCGTCGACGAGTCGTTGTCGCCTCCGTTGCCGAGCTGCGACGCGGCGTTGCTCCCCCAGCAGTTCACCGTTCCACCGGAGATGAGCGCGCACGCGGCGCCCGCCGACGCCGTGATGGCGACGGCGCCCGAGAGGCCCATGACCGGCGCGGGCGTCGCCACGAAGAAGGGCGACGTGCCCGGCTCGGTGCCGTTACCAAGCTCCCCGTCGGCGTTGTATCCCCAGCAGTCCACCGTGCCGCCTGCGATGAGCGCGCACGTATAGTCCGCGAAGACCCCGCCGTTGCCGCCGATCGCGATCGCCGTGACGTTGCTGAGCCCTGGCACGACCGTGGGCGTGGGCGAGCAAGAATCGCTGCCGCCATTGCAGGAAGTCGCAAGCGACGTCCCGAGCTCGCCGTAGTCGTTGGACCCCCAGCACTCGACCGTGCCGCCGTCGAGGAGAGCGCACGTGTGTGTCTGACCGGCCGCCAGAGCCTTGACGTTCGAGAGCCCGGCGACGGCGATCGGCGTGGGCGAGTTCGAGATGCCCCCGCCGTCGTCCGAGTCCGGGGAGGTGCCGAGCTGCCCGTAGCCGTTGTCGCCCCAGCACGCGACCGTGCCATCGGAGAGCAGGGCGCAGGCGTGCACGCCGCCGCCGGCGACCGCCTTGGCGGTGGTGATGCCGGGGATCGGGGCAGGCAGAGACTCGAAGCCCGCGGTGCCCGTGCCGAGCGCGTTGGACGTGCTGTCCCCCCACGAATCGATCGTCCCGTTGGAGAACACGGCGAACGAAGCTTCGTCCGTCTCGGCGATGGCGATGACCTTTTCGCACGCGTAGGAGGCGTCCGCCTGGAGCTGGAGGCAGAGCGGCGAGGTGACGCATGCGTTGGCGCAAGCGCCGCAGTTGGAGGCTTGGGTCAGATCCGTCTCGCACCCGGCGCTCGCGTCGTCGGCGCAGTGCGCCCACCCTGCGGCGCACGTGAGGCCCGGGAAGGCGCACTGATCCGAGA
>PLIR01000006.1 GCA_003139415.1 Myxococcales bacterium
ATCGGCATGGTCTTCCAGAAGCCGAACCCCTTCGCGATGACGATCTACCGAAACGTGTCGTACGGTCTGCGCCTGAACGGCTACCGAGGCAACGTAGAAGAGAAGGTGGAACAGGCGCTTCGGAGCGCGGCGCTCTGGGACGAAGTGAAGGACAAGCTGCACGCGAGCGCGCTCGCCCTCTCGGGCGGCCAGCAGCAGCGCCTGTGCATCGCCCGCTCGATCGCGACCGAGCCGCAAGTCCTCCTCATGGACGAGCCCAGCTCGGCGATCGATCCGGTGGCCACGCGCAAGATCGAAGACCTGATGCGAGAGCTCAAGACCCATTACACGATCGCGATCGTGACCCACAACTTGCAGCAGGCGAGGCGTGTCGCCGACAAGACCGCGTTTCTCTACGTCGATGCGACGGGTGGCCAGCGCACCGGCCATCTCGTCGAGTTCGGCGACACGCCGCAGATGTTCGAAGCCCCGAAGGAAAAGGAGACGCAGGAGTACCTCCGAGGCGAATTCAGCTAGCCCCCTTTCAGCTAGCCCTTGATGAAGGCCATCACATCGGCGTTGAACCGTTCCGCGAGCGTCATGGGCAGGCCGTGGGGGGCACCGGGATAGACTTTCAAGATAGAATTCTTCACGATTTTCGCCGACAGGCGGGCGGCGTCGTCGATAGGGACGATCTGGTCGTCTTCGCCGTGGATGATGAGCGTCGGGATGTCGATCTTCTTCAGGTCTTCCGTCAGGTCGGTTTCCGAAAACGCCCTGATGCTGTCGTAGGCGCCCCGCACCCCGGCTTGCATCGACTGGAGCCAGAACTGATCGCGAAGGCCCTGGGAGACGGTCGACCCCGGGCGGTTGGCGCCGAAAAAGGGCGCGGACAGGTCCTTGTAGTATTGCGAACGATTGGTGGCGACCCCCTTTCGGATCTCGTCGAACGCCGTGCGCGGCAGACCGCCTGGGTTGCCGGGGGTCTTGAGCATGAGCGGAGGAACGGCTGACGCGAGGACGGCCTTTGCGACTCGACGGGTGCCGTGCCGCCCGAGGTAGCGCGCGACCTCGCCTCCGCCCGTCGAGTGCCCCACCAAGACAGCGTCCCTCAGCTCGAGCTTCTCGATGAGCTCCGAGAGATCATCGGAATACGTGTCCATGTCGTTGCCGTTCCATGGTTGGCCCGACCGCCCGTGACCGCGACGATCATGGGCGATCGCGCGATACCCGTTGGACGCGAAGTAGAAGAGCTGTTCGTCCCAGGCGTCGGCGTCGAGGGGCCAGCCGTGCGAAAAGACAACGGGCTTTCCCGTGCCCCAGTCTTTGAAGAATATTTTCGTGCCGTCTTTGGTCGTGATGGTGGTCATTTGGGCGACTCCTTTGAAATGGCTCATGTCGCGGCCCCGCCCCGCGGTTGCGGAAATGGGAACCCGGGCGCGTCGACGATGCGTACCCCGTGCCAGCCTCGCTCGTGGTCATGCGCGTCGCGCATGGGCCATTTCGAATTCGAGATCGAGTCGGCTCAGACTTGGCCGCGGTTCTCGACCCCGCTCTCGCGGGCTGGCAACGCGACCGTATCGGCCGGTGCGCGGAAGACCGCCATCACGTCGAGCTCCCGCGAGAAGAACCATCCGAAGAAGGCCATCAGCAGCATCCGTGGAGACAGCATCCGCCACGTGAAGGGGGCTCCCTCGAAGACCACGTCGATCGCGTCATCGAAGCACCGCATGTACAAGAGAAAGAATCGCTGATTGAGGCCGGGGACGAGCAGGTTCGAGTACTGCTTGGCGTAGTACCGTTCGAGCCGCCACCCGAGCGACTCTCCGGACGCCAGGAGGGCGCGCTTGGACAGAATACAGACGTGATACGGCTGGTGGAGGGTGTGGATGAAGTCGTCGGGGCGCGCGAGGTCGATGGCCTCGGCGTTCGGCGTCCCGATCGCGACCATGGCGCTCGGCGCCGTCAGGCGGGCGAAGACGCGCAACAAGTCGACCGGGTCATAGACGTGCTCGATCACGTCTTGGGAGACAATGCAGTCGTACTTGAGGTCGAGCAATGCCGGGTCGTCGTGCGGCGGCGCATAGGCGTCGTATCCGAACGCGTTCGCGTACCCGCGTCGCCGCAGATACTCGACGAAGATGCCGTTGCCGCACCCGTAGTCGAGGATGCGGTGGCCCTTGCGGAGCCCCGCGCGACGGAGGCGGCGGAGCATGTTGTCGAAGCACCAGATGACCATCGCGCCGAGCTTGCCCACGTGAAACGGGTAGTTCTCGTAGTAGCGCGCGAGATCGACCTCGTCGGCCGCGTGGATGCTCAGGCACGTCTTGCAGCGCCAGACGGGGAACTGCTCGCCCCGAAACGCGCGCACGTTGGAGCGCACGACGGCCGTCTCGGGGTCGCGCACGTCCGGATCAGAACAGACGTTGCAGCGCGCCACGGCGGGTCTCATCCAAGCTACCCTATACGCGGAGGACGAGCACCACGCGCTGGCATATCGATCGCATGTTCGTCGGTCATGCCGGTCACTCAATCTGAAGCACAATCCGCGACGGACGGTCTCTACGACCTGGAGCAGGTCCGTCGTCAAGCCAAACAGTCGATCCTCGATGGCGCCGTCACGGCGGATTACCCGCTCGACCTCGCGCGAACCCATGAACTGCTAACCCAGGCGCTGGCCGCCGAAATTCAGTGCGT
>PLIR01000188.1 GCA_003139415.1 Myxococcales bacterium
AAGGGCCAGAACGTGCGCCTGGCGGCCCAACTCTCCGGGTGGAAGCTCGACATCATCAGCGAGGCCAAGTTCCGTCAGATGGAGGAGGAGGCCGTCAGCCAGCTCCAGCAAGTGGACGGCGTATCCGAGGCGATCGCGCGGAGCATGTACCGACTCGGGTTCCGGACGCTCGAGGAGCTGGCCGAGGCCAGCGAGCAAGAACTCGCGGCGATGCCGGGGCTCGGCGGCGCCGAAGCGGCGGCACGAATCCACGCCAGCGCGGAGTCCACGATGGAGCGACTCCGCCAAGACCGCATCTCGGCGGCCTCGGCGCGGACCGAACCGCTGACGGAGCGCGAGCGGCTCCTCTTCATCCGTGGCGTCGGCGAGCGGACGGTCCAGCTGCTCGAGGACGCGGGCTACAAGACGGTCGAAGAGATCCTCCGCGAGGACGAAGAGAAGCTCGCCATCAAGACGGGCCTCGGCATCAAGAAGGCGCGCGCGATCAAGCAGGGGGCGGAGCACTTCCTCTCTGGTGAGGCCAAGACGATCGAGGCGGCCCGTCGCGAGGCCCTGGCGCGCGCGCGGGAAGCGGCACAACCGTCGCAGTAGCGTCAGTCAGCGACCGGTGCGCCGAGAGGAAGAGGAGTAGAGGAACGACGATGGTGGAGGGGACGATGCAAACCAGAGACCCGAACAGCGCGCGGCGAAAGCCCGAGCGTACGTGCGTGGGCTGCGGCCAACGCGACGATGCGCCGGGCATGCTGCGGCTCGTGGTCGCCGATGCGGAGATCGCCTTCGATCTCGCGGGCGGCGCGTTCGGCCGTGGGGCGCATCTGCATCCGAGGCCGGCGTGCGTCGAGGGCGCGGCCCGGGGTCTGGCTCGGGCGTTCGGTCATTCGGTCGACACCGCCCCGACGTCGCTCGGCCAGAGACTCGTCGAGGCGTGCGAGCGGCGGGTCGCAGGGCTGCTCCTCGCCGCGCATCGCCTGAGGGCGCTCGAGGTCGGCGCCGACGCCGCGGTCCAGGCCATGGGCAGGGGAGCGCCCCTCGTCGTCGTGGCAGCCGACGCCGGCGCCATCGCGCGAAGCTCGGCCGTCGCCCGTTGCGTGGCCGACGGGCGCGCCATCGCCTGGAGCAGTAAAGACGCGCTCGGCGCGTTGCTCGGCGAGGCGAGCGTGGCCATATGTGCCGTCCGGCACCCAGGGATTGCTGCGGAACTCAAGAAGATGCGCGAAGCGGCCGATGCAGGCCTCGCCGCGGCCACGGACACAAGCAAGGCAAAAGGTGCGGGATGCAGATCACCGGAGGCTCGATGAGCGGCAAGGTTCGCGTCTACGAGGTTGCGAAACAGTTGAACATCGATCCAAAGCAGGTCGTCGGCCTGTTTCAAGCGATCGGTGTCGTCGACGTTCGCAATCATATGAGCACCGTCGAGGCGGATCAGGTGGAGCGCATCAAGCGGCACCTGGAGAAGCAACGCACGCACGACGTCGTCGAGGAGCGAATTCGACCGACGGTCGTCAAGCGCCGCGCCGTGGCCAAGCCGGGCGCGCCCGCCGAGCCGTCGTCCCCGGCCGTTCCACGGAGCGAACCCTCGCGTCCAGTCCTTCGGCGCGCAGCCGCAGAGGCCCGCTCGCCCGAGCCGGTCGCCCCCGCGCGCGAGCCGAACGGCCACGGCGCGACGGAGGCGGTGGAGTCCGCACGTGCCTCCGTGCGAGAGGACCAGGCAAGCGCGCGGTCGGTGGGACCGGCGGCCCCCGAGCGTGACGTCGAGGCCGAGCGCACGGTGGCTAGTCCGAGCTCCCACGCCGAGGTCGCGGCGCCGTCCGAGCGCGTCCCCGCGCGCGTCACCGACGATACGGTCGCGGCGGCAGTCCCCGCGGCTCCGGAAGGGCCTCCTTCCGTCGAGGCCTACGCGGCACCACCCGCGCCCGTAGCAGCCGAAGCGCCTGCGCCGCCGCCACCGGCGGTTTCACCGCCTCCGCCTCCCCCGGCTCCCGCTCCGGCCGAGGGTCGAGTCGGGCGACTCGGCTCGGCACCCAAGACGGGGGTCGAGTACTGGACGGGGCGCCCCGGCGTGCCGATGCCCGCAACGCAGGCGGGGGGTGCGCCGCGGGTTGCGTCGAACCAGCCGAACATGCCGCGTCGCGTTCAGTACGATCCGCGCGCGGGCACGGTCGGCGGGCCTACCGCACGGCGTGATGTCCGCGCTCCCGGGCAGCAACCGGGCCGTCCCATGATGGGCCGTGGAGCGCCGGGGGCGGGGCGCAGGCCGATGGGCCCGATGCAGCCGCGCAAGCCGGCCGCCGTCTCCACGCAGGAGATGAGCGCGCACAAGAAGGTCATCCGCATCGAGAGCGACGTGACGCTCCAGACGATGGCTCAAAAGATGAGCCTCAAAGCGACGGAGCTTCTGATGAAGCTCCTCTCGATGGGGATGAGCAACATCCACATCAACACGACCCTCGACGCCGATACGGCCAAGATCCTCGCGAGCGAGTTTGGCTGGGAGGTCGAGGACGTCAGCAAGAGCGAAGAGCAGACCATCGCCGAAGCGCGCGGCGAGGAGGAGGCTCCCCCCGACAGCGAGGTGAGCGACGTACGGCCGCCGGTGGTCACCGTGATGGGCCACGTCGACCACGGCAAGACGAGCCTGCTCGACAAGATCCGCAAGGCCGACGTGGCCAGCGGCGAGGCTGGCGGCATCACGCAGCACATCGGGGCCTACAAGGTCGAGACCAAGCAGGGCACCATCGTCTTCCTCGACACCCCCGGCCACGAGGCCTTCACCCAGATGCGCGCGCGCGGCGCCAGCGTCACCGACGTCGTCGTCCTCGTGGTGGCGGCCGACGACGGCGTCATGCCGCAGACGAAGGAAGCGATCGCGCACGCCAGGGCGGGGCGCGTGCCGATGATCGTGGCCATCAACAAGATCGA
>PLIR01000507.1 GCA_003139415.1 Myxococcales bacterium
ACGCCACCCCCGGCGGACCGATTCGACTGAACGCAGCGTGAACGAATGGCGCCAGGCGAAGCGCCGTCCGCCGCCGCGCAAGGCTCATCGCCGTCCCGTGGCGGACCATGAGTTCTTCCCACCCATCCAAGTCCGCGGCGTTCTCGCCGCGAGTGTCCAGCACGCGCTGCCGTGCACGCACGGCCTTCGCGTAACTCTCGGCCTCCGCCAAGGTGACGGGAGAGGTGTAGAGGGAAATCCGATCGAGCAGCTTTCGCCGCTCTGCCCCGGCCCCGGAGGAGAGGGCGAGGGCGCCCGCGTGAAAGACCACGACGGGCGTTCGCAGGGCGTATTCGGCGAGCGTGGGCGGGCGCTTTCCGTCGATCCGTACCGCGCGAAGCCCCCGTCTGAGACCGATCGTCTGCTCGCGGGCCTCGTGCTCCTCGACGACGACCGCCCGCAAGCTCGCCGTCTCGCCACCCGCAATGACAAGCTCTGGAAGTCTTGCCGTACGGAAGCTCCGCGAGGTCGCCAGCACGTACACGGCCTCGAGCAGGTTCGTCTTGCCCTGTCCGTTGTCACCGTAGACGACGTTGAAATGCGGCCCCGGCTCGACGTCGACTCGCTCGAGGTTACGGAAGCCGCGGATGCTCAGCGACTGGACCGCGAGCGACCGCATGCCGTCAGATTCGCATCGGCATCACGACGGCAAGAAACTGCCGACCCCCCACGGGCTTCACCACGGCAGGGTCGAGCTCTCCCCCGAAGCCGAGATCGATCTCGTCTTCGTCGAGGGCCCCGAGGACGTCCAGGAAGTACTTCGCATTGAATCCTACCGTCATGGGGGGGCCGCTGTATTCGATCGGCACCTCGTCGAACCCCTCGCCCGTATCCGGCGACTCCGTCGTGATGCGCATCGTGCCCGCCGAGAGACCGAGCTTGACCCCGCCCGTGCGCTCGCTGGCCGCGACAGACACGGCACGCAGCGCGTCTGCGAACGGAGCACGCGGAAGACGGACGATCTTGTCGCTCTTTTGAGGGATGACCTGGGCGTACGGGGGGAACTGCGCGTCGACAAGACGAACACCGAAGACCATCCCACCGGCCTGAAAGAAAGCACTCGACCCGCTTTGCGTGATCTGGAGCTGAGGCTTGGTGTCCTTGTCCTTCGCCTCGCTGATGAGATCCTCGCACAATCGGCGCAGCTCTTGGATTGCCTTCAGGGGAATGAGCATCGTGGCCGACGCCTGTCGGCCGCTGACCTTGACGTCCATCTTCGACAAGCGATGTCCGTCGGTCGTCACCATGCGGACCACATCGCCGTCCCACTCGAACAAGGCCGAGTTCAAGTGGGCTCGCGTCTCGTCCGCTGAGATCGAGAAGTGCGTCTTGTCGACCAGCTCCTGAAGCACGCTCGCGTCGATCGCGAGCGACGGAGACCCCTCGGACGGCGACGGCAACGGCGGAAAGTCGTCGCCCGGCATGCCGCGCAGCGTGTAGCGCCGCGCGGATCCCGCGGCCTTGATCGTCGTTGACGAGTTTTCCTGCGAGGCGAGATGGATCGGCCCCTCGGGCATCATCCGGATGCGCTCCAGCAAGTCCTTCACTGGAACGGCGACGCTGCCTCCCTTGCTCACCTCGACCGTCACGCGTCCCACGAGCGCAAGGTAAAGGTCGGTCGCTGCTACCCGGAGCGTGCTCGGACCGTCGATCGCGAGCAGCACGTTGGAGAGAACAGGCATCGTGCTCTTGCGCTCGGCCACGCCTTGCATGCGGGCCACGAGCTTGAGGAGCTCTCGCTTGGGTACGGTGAGTTCCATGGGGCGAGTCTTACTCTCTTAATCGCATGGTTAGGTGAGATCTGTAGCGGTGTCGATAGGGCCTGTGGAGTGTGTGAATAACGCAAAATCCGCAGGCCTTGCGGCGCCTTGCCGAGAACCTTCGGTGTGGGACCGCAAGGGGAGCGGCCTTGGCCAGGCGGTGGACATCTCGCCCCTGGGCGAATCCCTCCGGATCGTCCCCAGGCCTGCTCCGGCGCTTGTCTCCACGTTGTCCTCATCCGGTGGTGTCCGGAAGGGGAGGCCGCGGTTCCTCTCCGCCCTACGAGTAGGCGACGATCAGGCGCGCGAGCGATTCCATCAAGTCGCGCCGGGCGCGGTCGTACGTCTTCGGCCCCACCGTCCCTGCGGCGCGGGCGCGCTCGAGGCCGAGGAGCTCGTCCAGCAGCATATCGCGGGCGGCGGCGACGTCCGGGTCGGCCGCCTTGCGACGGCGTCGCGAGGACGACGTCGTGAACACAATCCCGATCAAGACCCCGGCCGCCGCCATGAGGGTCGCGATGAGCCGTCCGGGCCCGGGGGTGGGAAGGTCGTGGATCGATATGGCTAGGCTCGTCAAGCGGGCCTCATCGGGACGGACGCGGCGCTCGGTAACGAGGAACGTCTGGTTCTGATCGTCGTGGCGTACCTCGGGCGGCGGGAAGCCCGCGACATCGAGCTTGATGCTGGCCGTTGCCGGCATCATGACGCGTGCGATCGCGACGTGGGGGATGAGGCCGACGTCGAAGTCGACGTCCTTCTCGCCCGACCAGGGCAGCTGCCAGCGAAACTGAATCAAGTGGCGCCCAGGGGAGAACGTCCCTCGCAGCTTGCCGGAGTGAGCCACTTCGTCGACGCCCTGGTCGCTCATCGAGGCTTGCGCATTGAACGCCGT
>PLIR01000206.1 GCA_003139415.1 Myxococcales bacterium
CCTGCCTGCACCCGGGGTCGACGCCGACGGCGCGCACGACGTGATCGTGAGGCTGTGCGTCTCCGGCGGCGTCCCGCTGACGCTCGGCCGGATCCAGATGATGTCGCGCGAAACGCAGCCCGCGATCACCCGCGTCGAAGCGGCGCTCTGCGGCCCGGAGGCGACGCCTTGGCCGCTCTCGGTGTCGCTCCTCGCGCCCGCCGGCAAGGGCGCCGACCCGGCCGCCCCACGACAGCCGCCGACCATCGCGCCCGAGATGGCGGTACGCCACGCGACGGACGACCTCTGCGTCCGCTGGTGGACGGACGGCTGATTCACCGTTCTACGGACCCCACCAAAGCATCTCGTGGACGCGGGACTCTCCGTGATCGCTCGTCATGGCGAGCAGCCGCTCGCCTTGAAGGCGGACGAGCGGCTCGGGGAAGGCGTCGCACGCGAAGAACACGCTCTTCTCGAAGCCCGAGGCGCCCAGCCAGAAGAGATGCAAGCCGTGCGCGGACGCGCCGGACATGAGCACGAGGCGCCCGCCCCCGAGAAGGTGAAAGTCGAGCCACTTGAATGCGTACGCGGCAAAGCGCTCGGGCGACGGGAAGTCCCGGCCGAGGTCGCGCATCAGCGGAAGGTGCGCCCGGAGGTACTTGTGGAGCAGATCGTACGTGGGGGATTTGAGCCGCGGGAGAGATGCCTCGCCTTGCGGCGCGAGGATCGGCAGGTGCTCCGGGCGCATCGTCGGGATCTCGACGTGAGCGCGATACCGGTCGGCCAGGGTGGCCGCGCCCGTCCACCCGGTGGAGACCTGGTCGCCCGCCGGCGCGAGCGCCTCGTCCGCCAGCGACTTGAGCCACCAGTGGAAGACGGCCAGGTCGGCCTCGCCCGCGTGCGACTTGAGGCGAACGACGCTCTCCCAGAGCGGACGGCGAACGCTCCACGATCCGCCGTGGGACGCCACGATGCAGGCCCCGACGTAAGCCGCCCCGTGAACGACGACGTTGAAGAGCGTGTTCTCCGGGGTCCCCGCCGGGCCGTCGGACGCCCATCGGTCACGGCGTTCCGTAGTGATGGCGGCGCTGAGGCGATGGACGCTGGCGCTGCTTCGATCGAGGCCCACGTCCCCGCCAAGGAGCGCCGGGGCGCTCGCCACGAAGCGCTGAGCGGCCTCTTCGAGGTGCGCGAAGAGTGCAGGATTGCGTGCGGGATTGGCGTCGGTGGCTCGCGCGCGTGGCAGGTCGGCGCGGGAATCGGGCGGATAGAGGGGCAAGAAGTAACGCGCGAAGAGCTCCTCGGGATTCACTGGGCGGCGCCCCTCTTAGCACGCGATAGCACGCACCCTGCTATATGCTCGCGGCAACTTCCGGTGCTCACCCACGACGCACGCTTCGAGGGCTTCACCACCGAGGACTGGGTCCGGTTCATTCGCCTTTGGCAGCCTCGGGCCGCGCCGGAGCTCGAGGCCACACGTCCGCGCGGCGGCGTCGTCCTCGTGCACGAAGACGGCATCCCGCTCAAGATCCTCCACACCCGCACCGGTCGGATCGATCCGTCGGCCGCCCTTCCCGCCCTCGCGGGCGCTCCTGCCGACGCGCTCTCGCTTCGGCCCGGACAGCCCACCGCCCTCGAGCGCCTCGCACGCGACCACCACGCGAGCTGGGCGATCGGCATGAGCCTTGGCGCGCTCGACGACCTCATGGAAAGGTTCGGCGCGGGCGTTCGGCGCGGCGACGACCTGACGGTTCAGGCGCTCTTGCTCGTCTCCATCGTGCGCGATCTCGTCGCCGAGGGCGCGATCGCCTCGTGGCCACAGCGGCTGCGCGGCCTCCCCCTGCCGACCCCGCAGGTCGTGCACCGAACGCTCGACGCTCTATGCGGCGACGGACGGGCCATCGCGCTCGGTCTCTTCGACGCGGGCGGCTTGTGGACCGCGTTCGTCGCCCGGCGGCGAGGGCCGGCGTTCGACGTCATCGCGGGCCCCGACGGCCTGCGCCCGGCCCTCGGCCTGCTTTCCGGGGACTGGCGCCGCGACTACCGGCACCTCGAGCAAGCGGTCGTCGAGAAGTACGCGCCGCTCGGCTTCGGTTGCTTCGCAGAGCTCGGGACATTCCGGGCACTGCAGACCGACGGCCGGCCGGGCGCCTGGAGTCGAGCCATCGCCGTGCGAGATGTCGTGATCGCCCCGATGCCGGCCGCCGTCGGCGTGGCCGTGGGCTTCGACAGTGCCCGTTACGCCCTCCAGGGGTTGCGCACGCTGACGGGTCGCATTCCGCCCTTCGCCGCGATCGGCTCGATGCTCGACGCGGCCCGCACTCGCGTGGGCGGGCTGACCGGCAAGGACATCAGAGTCTTGCTCGGCTTCGATCCAATGGCCGCCCTGCGCACCTTGCTGCGGCGATAGCTCCTACGTCTGTTCGACGACCCGGATCGCGAGCTCGTCGAGCTGAGCAGGGGCCGCGACGTTGGGCGCGTCGGTCATGAGATCGGTGCCCTTCTGCGTCTTGGGGAAGGGGATGACGTCGCGCAGGCTCTCGGCCCCGCTGAGGAGCATGGCCAGCCGATCCATGCCGAGGGCGATCCCTCCGTGCGGCGGCGCGCCGAACTTGAGCGCGTCGAGGAGGAAGCCGAACTTGGCGCGGGCTTCGTCGTCCGAGATGCCGAGCGCACGAAAGACCTTCGCCTGGACGTCCGGGTCGTGGAGGCGGATGGATCCGCCGCCGAGCTCGAAGCCGTTGAGGACGAGGTCGTAGCGCCAGCAGAGGACCTTGCCCGGGTCGGTATCGAGGAGCGCCACGCAATCGTCGTGGGGGCGGGTGAACGCGTGGTGCGCGGCGACCCAACCCTTGCGATCCTCGTCGTACTCGAAGAGCGGCGGGTCGACGACCCAGAGCAGGTTCCAGAGGCCGCCGTGCCCGCTCTCCGGGATGAGGCCCAGTTTTTTGCCAAGG
The DNA here is from genome assembly GCA_003139415.1 of Myxococcales bacterium. Classification (GTDB taxonomy): domain Bacteria; phylum Myxococcota_A; class Polyangia; order Polyangiales; family Polyangiaceae; genus Palsa-1150. The sequence continues at coordinate 2,937 of PLIR01000206.1, forward strand.
TGAAGGCGCAGATTCGCCATCACCGTCTGCACCATGCTGGCGCGGCCAAACTGAAAGACTACGAGATCGCCGTCTTGTACGCCGAGATGAGCGTTGATGGCGCGCCTGGCCTCGGGGGTGATCATCTTGGCGAGCGGCGACTGGACCCAGTTGCCCTCGGCGTCGATCTTTGCGCGCGCCAGGCCCTTGGCCCCCATCCCCTTGACGAAGTCCTCGAGCTTTTCGACCTCGGCGCGCGACATCTTGGCCGCGAGGTCGCGAGGGACGCGGAGGGCCTTGACGATCTCCTGCGGCAAGTCGCGGCGGTACTGCCCGCTGGTGAACTTGTCGGCGATCGCCTTCCAGAACGGAACGCCGCCGCCGCCCTGCTCGATGATGACGCCGGTCAGGTCCGCGTGTTCGAGACCGAAGCGTAGGTCGGGCTTGTCGTTGCCGTACTTGCTCATCGACTCTTCGAACGGCATCCGCGGGAACCGGCCGCCGGGATAGAGGGCCGTGAGATCGACGCCGAGGATCTCGCGCCAGATGCGGACGACGAGGCCTTCCATCACGCGAAAGACATCGTCCTGGTTGATGAACGACATCTCCACGTCGATCTGCGTAAATTCGAGCTGGCGATCGAGGCGCAGGTCTTCGTCCCGGAAGCACTTGACGATCTGAAAGTACTTCTCGAACCCGGCCACCATGTAGAGCTGCTTGAAGAGCTGCGGGCTCTCTGCGAGCGCGTAGAACTTGCCGAGGTGCATCCGCGACGGCACCAGAAAGTTGCGCGCCCCTCCCGGGGTGTACTTGACCATCACCGGCGTCTCGAGCTCGAGAAACCCGCTCTCGTCGAAGTAGCGACGCGTGACCTGGTTTATCCGGTGACGGACGCGAAGCGTCTTCTGGAGCGGTGCGCGGCGTAGGTCGAGGTATCGGTATTCGAGGCGCTTCTCTTCGCTCGTGTCGATCGCATCGGCGATCTCGAACGGGGGCGTCTCGCTGCGATTGAAGACGGTGAGCTCGACGACGTGGACCTCGATCTCGCCGGTGTCGATCTTGTCGTTCTTGTTGCCCTCGCGTCCGAGAACGAAGCCTCGAACCCCGATGACCCACTCGCTCCGGAGCGACTGCGCGAGGGTGTGGGCACTCTGTGCTTCGGCGCTGTCCTGCGGAAGAAGGCCCTGCTTCTTGAGGACGACAGCGGCCGGGTCGAAGACGAGCTGGGTGATGCCTTCGCGATCCCTCAGGTCGACGAACACGAGGCCGCCATGGTCGCGGTGGCTGGCCACCCAGCCGAAGAGCACGACGCTCTTTTTCTCGTCGGCAGCGCGGAGCTGGCCGTTGTGATGCGTGCGCTTCAACTCGTCGATGAATCGGGCCATGGCGAAGGTACGGGGCAATGTACACGCCGCGGGCGCGCGGACAATCACCCGGGGCCTTGATAACGTCGGCGCTCGCCATGAGCGGGGAGAGATCGATGGGGCGCCCGGCGTGAGCGGAGCACACATCGACGGGGCGCCCGCCATCGGTAGGGGCCGGATCGACGGGGCCATGCTCGCTTTGTGCGCCCTCGTGCCGGCGTGCCTTGCGGCGTCGCATCTCGCCAACGTCCCGGATGCCGCGCACGATGGCGCGGTGGCTCGGGTGCTCGGATTGCAGGAGCAGCCCTGGCGAGCGCTCGACGTCCTCGTGGGCGCACCTCTCGCGATGCTGCCGATTGGCACTCGCGCCATGCGCGCGGCGATGGGCGACGTTCTGGTGACGGCCGTCGCGGGCGCGATCCTGTACTCGCTGATCGCCGGCTTGCTGGCCATCTGCGCTGAAACGCGACGCCTCGGTTTCCTCGTAGCGGCCGTGGCGGCCGTGCTGCCGCTGGTCGGTGCGCCCTGGCAGATCGAAGCGAGCGCCGTGGGCGGCTCGGTCGCGGGCGCGCTGCTCGTCATCGTTCCACTGGCCTTCGCGGTGCGAGACGCGTCGAGCGCGCGCCCCGGCACCCTGGGGGCCGCGGCCGCGTTCACGCTGGGTCTCGCGGTCGGCTACGAACCCCTCGTCGGTTGCTGCGCCGCCGCGGGAACCGTCACCTACGTCGCGATGGGCTCCGGCCTGCGCAGCGCTACGAGCCGAGCGAGCGCCGTCGTCCCGGCGTTCGTCCTGGGGCTCACACCCCTCGCCATCGCCATCGGCCACACGCGCGGCTCCGGGGCGTCGATGGCGGAGGCGCTCGGGATGGCCTGGTCCGGCGAGCGCGGTGCGTCGCACGCCGGCTCCCCTCTACCGTTCGTCCGAGAGGAGATCGGCCCGGTCCTGACTCTGCTGGCCGCCGCGGGCGGGGCGCTCGCCATGTTCGTCGGCCGCGCGCGCCCGTTGGCGCTGGCCCTCGCGGCCGTCGCGGTGGCCGGCCTCGGCGCGGGATGGCTGGGCGCGCCGGTCGGACCGACTCGCTTCGGCGCGCCCGTGCTCGCCGGCTTCGCCGCGCTCGCCGCGCTCGCCGCGGTCGCGATGCAGGGAGCCGTCCGTGCCGTCGCCCAGGCGCGGGTCCCGATGGCGCGGACGAGCGCTGCGATGATCCTCGTGCTGGAGGCGGTGATGCCTGTCGAGTTCGCGGACGATGCGCTCGCGCGGGCTCCGGCTCGCGGCTCTGGCGCAACGGCCTATTGGAGCGACGCGACGTGGGGATCGCTGCCGCTACGAAGCGCGGTCATCGTGCCCGATCGCCGCCTCTACGAGAGGGCGCTGGCCGACGAGGCGTGCGACGCGGTCCGCCCGGATCTGGTGATCGTGCCCGCGTATCCCCGCGCCGCGGGGGCGCGGAGAAGCCTCGCCGATGACGCGTCCCTCATCCCACTGCGGCGCGACCTCGAGCTCACCGAGATCCCGACCGAGGAGTCCTTGTCATCGCTCGCCGTGCATCGTCCGGTCGCCGTGGCGTTCGACGGTCGCTGGGGGCGGGCGCTGGCGCGGCACCTCGTCCCGCTGTCGCTCCTGGATCGGTTCGAGCCCGAGCCGCGTGGGGCGAGCGATCGGCGGCACGCGCTCGACGGACTGGGGCCATGGCGGGACCGCGTGGTGCGCGCGATCGCGGGTGACCCGGAGCTCGTCGGGGCCACGGTGTCGCTGCTCAAGGCCCGCGAGAACGCGGTCGGATTCGACAGCGACAAGGAGCTGCTCTTGCGGGTGCACGCGGACGTGGCGGCCATCGACCGCGAGCACGGGCGCTGACCAATCTCTAACGGGAACGCGCGAGGTCGGCCGCCCGCCACAGGTACCAGCTCGCGACGGTGCGAAACGGGCGCCACTTTTCTCCGTGACCCTCCAGCGCCTTGGGCGTCGGCATGGCCCGCTTGCGAAACGCGAGCTTGAAGCCGTGGCGCACGCCAAAATCGTGGATGGGCAGAACGTCCGGTCGGCCGAGACGAAAGATGAGGATCATCTCGACCGTCCACCGCCCGACGCCGCGCACCTGCACGAGGCGCTCGACGATCGCGTCGTCGCTCATCCCCCGAAGGCGAGAGAACGGCGGCACGGTACCGTCGAGGGTGCGCGCCGCCAGATCGCGCATCGCCAGCGTCTTGCCTCTCGAGAGGCCTGCCCCCCGCAGCGTCGCATCGTCGAGGGCCAGCAAAGGCTCCGGCGCGAGCCGGCCGCGCGGGAAGAGGGCCGCCACACGACCGTGGATGGTCGCGGCTGCCCTGGCGTGAAGTTGCTGATAGACGATCGCCTCGGCGAGCGCCTCGAAGGTGCTGCGCGTCGCGCGAAGCGACAGGGCAAGTGGACCCACGCGCTCGATGAGCTCTGCCAGGCGCGGGTCCGCGTCGGAGAGGTGGCGCAGCGCCGCGGCCTCGTCGAAGGCGAACGAAGCGGGTTTGCGAGCGGCGATCGCAGGGGGTGAGGAGTTCACGGCACCGAACGCAACGGTACTGCAGACGGCACTGCGGCGCCCGCATTCCTGGGTACTATCGAGGTCATGCTCACGCTCCACCTCGTCCGCCACGGGGACACCCTGCAAGCGGCCGAAGGAATCCTCTCCGGGGACCTCGACCCGCCCCTGACCGACTCCGGTCGCGCCCAAGCCGAGCGAATCGCGCTCGTGTCGAAGAGCCTCGGCCTGGCCGCGATCTACTGCAGCCCCAAACTACGCGCGCGCATGACGGCCGAACCCACGGCGAAGGTCAGCGGCAAGACACCCGTCATCGCCGACGGTCTGCGCGAGATCGCCTACGGACGCTGGGAAGGCATGAGAGAGGCCGACGTCCGCGCGCAGGAGACCGAGGCGTTCGACGCGTGGCACAACGACCCCGCCATACAATCGCCACCGGGGGGTGAGACGGCCTTCGCGATCGCGGCGCGAGCCGTGCCGGTCCTGGCCGATATCGTTCGGACGCACGCGTCCGGTCACGTCATGGTGTTCAGCCACAAGGCGACGATTCGCATCCTCGTGTGCGCCCTCCTGGGAATACCCCTGGCACGGTTCCGGTCTCACGTAGCGTGCCCGACAGCTTCGATTACGTCGTTCGAAGTGCACGGCGGGATCCCAATGCTCATCCAGGCCGCGGACGTCCACCATCTCGACTAGCGAGGACGTATTTCACAACCGAA
>PLIR01000138.1:0-307 GCA_003139415.1 Myxococcales bacterium
CGAGCGAGCGCATGTAGCGCAGCATCTCCGTCTCGGAGTGATGCGTATTGAAGACGGGGTGGGTCAGGTAGGCGCTCATCCGCTCGAGCCCCGCGATCGCGGGGGTGGCCTCGAGCGCCAGCGCGGCGCAGCCCGCGTCGTCGGCGTTCGAAGGGCGACCGCCCTCGTCCGCAGGACGGGCGCCCTCGTCCGCCGGACGGCCGCCACGACGGAGGATCGCGAGGAGCGCGTCGACGTCGGCCGGGCCGCACGTCTCGTCGAGCGCGATGCCGACCGATGTGTCGTCGAAGCGCCGGAGGTTGATCTT
>PLIR01000138.1:364-23402 GCA_003139415.1 Myxococcales bacterium
GTTGCTCGTCGCCTTCTCGCGGCGAATATGCTGCTCGCGCGTCTGGAGGGCCATGCGCAGGGCCGGCTTGCCGTGGGCATCGATGCTGACGCCGATGACGCGACCCGGCAGCTTGCGGACGTGCTCGGCCTTGCAGGCGAAGAAGGCGGCGTGCGGCCCGCCATAACCGAGCGGGACGCCAAACCTCTGCGCGCTGCCGACCGCGATATCGGCCCCCATCTCGCCGGGGGGGACGAGCAGGGCCAGGGCGAGCAGATCGCACGCCATGGCGACCATCGCGCCTTGCGCGTGAGCGCGCGCGATGACTTCGCGCCAGTCCGTCGCCGCGCCGTCGGTCGCCGGGTACTGGAGAAGGACGCCGAAGTATTTGCTCTTGCCGGGGCTGTCGGCCTCGATGGCGCGCGCGACATCGGCCACGACGATCTCGATCCCGTGCGCGATCGCCCGCGTGCGCAGGACCTCGATCGTCTGTGGATGGCAGCCGTCCGAGAGCAGGACGGCGCGCCGATCGTCCGCGGCGCGGAACGACTCCATCATGTGCATCGCCTCGGCGGCGGCCGTGGCCTCGTCGAGCAGCGACGCGTTGGCGACGGGCAGCGCCGTCAGGTCGGTGACGAGCGTCTGAAAGTTGAGCAGCGCCTCGAGACGGCCCTGCGAGATCTCCGCTTGGTAGGGGGTGTACTGCGTGTACCAGCCCGGGTTCTCGAGCACGTTGCGCAGGACGACCGGCGGGGTGACGCAGTCGGAGTACCCCATCCCGATGAAGCTCCGCCAGATCTCGTTTTTGGCTGCGATCTCGTGCGCGGCCTCGAGGAGCTCGTGCTCCGTCTTGGCGGCAGGCAGCGCGAGCGGGCGGCGCAGGCGGATCGAGCTCGGGACCGTCTGGTCGATGAGCTCGTCGAGCGACGCGGCCCGTACGACGCGGAGCATCTCGGCGACGTCGGCCTCGTCGGGCCCGATGTGGCGATGGACGAAAGTGTCACCAGGTTGCAGAAAAGATTCGATGGGCGACGGCATGCCTTCAGCTGACGTGTGTACCGCCCCCAAGGCGGCTCCGCTAGAGCGGCGCACGCGGCAGGCCTTCTGGATTTCGCGGGTGTCGTATAGTAATCAGCTCAGGCTTCGCTCTGACGGAGCCAAGGAGATTTCGCGACCATGTCCCGTTACCGATTCACGTCCGAGTCCGTGACCGAAGGTCACCCGGACAAGCTCTGCGATCAGGTTTCTGACGCGATCCTCGACGCCATCCTCGCGCAGGACCCGACGGCGCGCGTGGCCTGCGAGTCGCTGGCCAAGACGGGCATGGTCATCGTCGCCGGCGAGATCACGACGACGGCGAAGCTCGACTACCCGCAGATCGTCCGCGAGACGGTGAAGGACATTGGTTACGTCGGCTCGGAGATGGGCTTCGACTCGGCCTCCTGCGCGGTCCTCACCGCCATCGAGCGGCAGAGCCCCGACATCGCCCAGGGCGTCAACGAGGGCGACGGCCTCCACAAGGAGCAGGGCGCGGGCGATCAGGGTCTCATGTTCGGTTACGCCACCGACGAGACGCCCGAGCTCATGCCGGCGCCGATCCAGTACGCGCACACCCTCGCGCGTCAGCTGGCGGCCGTTCGCAAGAAGAAGAGCGTCGACTTCCTCCGCCCCGACGGTAAGACCCAGGTCACGCTCGAGTACGAGAACGACGTCCCCGTCCGCATCGACGCCATCGTCGTCTCCACGCAGCACGACGAGAAGGTGAAGTTCAAGCAGCTCCGCGAAGCCGTGATGGAGCTCGTCATCGAGAAGGCCCTGCCCAAGCGGCTCATCGACAAGGCCACCAAGATCCACGTCAACCCGACGGGTCGCTTCGTCATCGGCGGGCCGCTGGGGGATTGCGGGCTCACCGGGCGCAAGATCATCGTCGATTCGTACGGCGGGATGGGGCGGCACGGCGGGGGCGCGTTCAGCGGAAAGGACCCGAGCAAGGTCGATCGCAGCGCCTGCTACTACGCGCGGTTCATCGCGAAGAACGTCGTCGCCTCGGGCGTGGCAAAGCGCTGCGAAGTGCAGGTCGCCTACGCCATCGGCGTCGCGCGCCCCGTCGGGGTCCACGTCAACACGTTCGGGACGGGCAAGATCTCCGACGAGGTCCTCGAGAAGTACATCCTGGCCAACTTCGACATGCGGCCCAAGGCGCTGATCGACGAGCTTGATCTCCTCGCCCCGATCTACAAGCCGACGGCGGCTTACGGCCACTTCGGCCGCCCGGAGTTCGCCTGGGAAAAGACGAACCGCGCAGCCAAGATCGCCGACGACCTGCTGCGCAGCCCCGCCAAGGGCACGCGCACCAACGGCCAGTCCAAGAAGCGCGCCCAAGAACTCGCCTCGTAGGCTGAGTTCTCGCGAACGCAGGCGTTCTCGCCGCCCGGTGCCTATCTCAGGCCGGGCGGCTCGAGCGACGCTTGGCCATCGGGGTGTGCTCGACGGTTTGCTGCAATTCGTCGGGAGGGGCCCAGACGAAGCCGCAGGACGGGCACGCGACTTCTCGCGCTCGCGCGTCCGGTCGTGGCACGGCAACGAAGCACGCAGGACATTGCACTTCGTCCCCGATCATCTGCTGAGGATAGCGCGCCCGTCCCCGGGAATCGAACGGATCCTCGGACGGAAGAGGTTCAGCCTACGTCGCGCTGCGCCATACCGGGCGGCGCCGTGAGAGGCGGCGGAGCGCGCGTCACGACATCGGCGACCGTCAGCGACAGAAGCAGAACGATGAGCGCCAGCCCGGAGGCAAACGCGAAGCGCACGGAGGCCCTCTCGGCCCCGATTTCCATGAAAAACGTGGCCACGAGCGCAGCCTTGGCCACGGCGATGGCCAGCGCGACCCCATAGCCGAACGCCCCGATGTTCACGAAACGAAAGGCAAAGCTTGCGCCTGCGAGAGCCAGGAGGGAGAGCAGGGTGACTAGGAGCGCCTGCGGCGACGTACCTCGAACCTCTGCCTTCATCGGACATTTCCGGGAACGAGGTAGAAGAGCGGCCAGAGGAAAATCCACACGAGATCGACGAGGTGCCAGTAGACGGCGCCCAGGGCGAGCGGGTGGGGCGCGTAAGGCGTGACGGAGCCTCGCAGCACGCGGGCGGCGAGCCAGGCCAAGATGCCCATTCCGACGGTCACGTGGATCGCGTGCAGCCCGGTCATGCAGAAGTAGAGCGTGTAGAAGATCTTCGTCCCCGGGTCGGGGTGCTGCACGAAGAAGTCGCCGGCGCCGCCCGGAAAGATCCCTTCGCGGAAGTGATGGAGGTACTCGGCCGTCTTGATCGCGAGAAAGCAACCGCCGAAAAGGACGGTCAGCGCCGTGAGGCCGGCTGCCGCCCGTGCCCGGCCGTTCCTCAGCGCGTGAACACCGAGCGCGACCGTGTAGCTGCTGACGAGCAGCACGGCCGTGTTCACCGTCCCGTAGGCGAGCGTGTTCGTCTCGACGCCGACGCCGAAGCCCCGGGGATGCTCTACCCGGTATGCCGCGTAAAGCACGAAGAAGCCGGCGAAGAACAGGAACTCGCTCGCGACGAAGACCCACATCCCCAGGGACGCGGCGTGCGCCTGCTTCTCGAGACTCTCGAAGTCGGCGGAGGCGTCAGACACGAAGCGGCTCCGGGGGCACGTCGTAGTCGTAGGGGCCAAGCGGGAAGTTGGGCTCGCTCGCGAAGTTCTCCTTCGGCGGAGGGGACTCGACGTACCACTCGTAGCTGCGGGAGCCCCAGGGATTGGCGGGGGCCCGCTCGCCCGCGAACACGGCCACGAGCAGGTACGTCAGCGTCATCGCCATTCCGCCGCCGAGCGCCCACGAACCGACGGTGGAAATGACGTGGAGGGTTTGAAAGCGCGGATCGTAGTCGTAGTAGCGCCGCGGCATGCCGGCGTTGCCCAGCAAGAACTGCGGAAAGAACGTCAAGAAGAAGCCCGCGAAGATGATGGTGGCGCCGAGCAACCCCCAGCGCTCGGAGTACATCCGGCCGGTGATCTTCGGAAACCAGTAGTGAAGAGCCGCGAGCCAGGCCGTCAGCGTGCCGCCCACCATGACGAAGTGGAAGTGGGCCACGACGAAGTACGTATCGTGCCAATGGACGTCCAGGCTCTGCGTGGCGACGGCGACGCCCGTCATGCCGCCGAAGACGAAGAGAAAGAGGAACGCGAAGAAGTAGACGAGCGGCGTCTTGAGGACGATCGACCCGCGCTTCATCGTCAGCACCCACGTGAACACCTTGATGGCGCTGAAGATCGCCACGAGCATCGAGAGCACGCCGAAAGCGGCGGCGTCGAAGAGCGAGATCCCCGCGACGAACATGTGGTGCCCCCACGTGCCGAAGCCGACGAACGCGATGCCGATGCTCGAGTACACGATGGCCTTGTACGACGCCGGGTTCTTGTGGCTGAACGTGGGCACGATCTCGCTGATGACGCCCATCGCAGGGAGGATCATGATGTAGACGGCGGGGTGCGAGTAAAACCAGAAGAGGTGCTGGTAGAGCACCGGGTCGCCCCCGCGCACGGGATCGAAGAGCCCCCAGTCGAACCAGTGGTCGATCCCCACGATGCACAAGGACAGCGCGAGCACGGGCGTGGCGAGCACCTGGATGATGCTCGTCGCGTACATCGCCCAGACGAACAGCGGCATACGCATCCAGGTGACGCCCCGGGCGCGCATCGTGTGGGTCGTCACGATGAAGTTCAGGCCCGTCAGGATCGTCGACCATCCGAGGATGAAGATCCCGAAGACGGTGGGGACGACCGCGCTCGGCGACTGGGTGCTGTACGGCGCATAGAACGTCCAGCCGGTGTCGCAGCCGCCCATCCAGAGGGCGATGAGCACCCAGGCCGCGCCGACGACGTAGATGTAGTAGCTGAGGAGGTTGAGGCGCGGGAACGCGACGTCCTTGGCCCCGAGCATGATGGGCAAGAGGAAGTTGCCGAAGGCGGCCGGGATGGAGGGGATCATGAAAACCCACACCATGACGACGCCGTGCATGGTGAACATGCGCGCGTAGGTGTACGAGTCCATGATCGTCGGCCCGGGGGTGAGGTGCTCGATCCGGAGCACGAGCGCGAAGACCCCGCCGAGCATGAGCGCGAGCGTGGTGGACACGAGGTACATGACGCCGATGCGCTTGTGGTCCGTCGTGAGGGCCCACGATCGCACCGTGTGCGCCGCATTGAGGTACGTGGCACGGTGCTCGGTGCGCTCGGGGAAGACGAGCCCTGCGTCGATCGTGGTCATGGGCGCGGCTCCTGTGGCCGCCCCGACGACAGCGGGGCGACCCTCGGCAGGTCGACGGTGGGCGCGAAGGGTGCGTTGCGCAGCGATCGGATGAACTCCACGAGCGCCGCGACCTCGGGCTCGGGGAGCAGCCCCCGGTACGACGGCATGACGGGCTTGAACCCCGCCACCACCTCGACCTGCGGGTCCATCATCGATCGCGTGAGGTACGCCTCGTCGGCCACGATGGTGCGGCCGTCCGTGAGCGGGACCCTCGACTCGTAGAGCCGTGCCCACGTCGGGCCGATGTGCGGTTGCCCGTCGAAGGTGTGGCAGTTGAAGCACGCGCGCTCCGCCGCCACCGTGCGGCCGAGGACCGCGAGGTCGGCTTCGCCACCACCGGCGGCCGTGGCGGATCGCAGCCTCGAGTCGTCGAGCCACCGGCGGTAGTCCTCGTCGCCCAGCACACGGACGGTGCCGAGCATGCGCGAGTGGCTTATCCCGCAGTACTCGGCGCACTCGATCGGGAAGTCGCCGGCGACCGTCGCCTCGAACCAGGCCGTGTAGTAGCGCCCCGGGACGACGTCGTGCTTCATCCGGAAGGCGGGCACGTAGAAGCTGTGGATGACATCGCGCGACGTCATCACGAGCTTGATCGGCTTGTGGATGGGCACGACGAGTTCGTCCATCGTCTCGCGCCCGTCGGCGTAGGCGAACTTCCACATCCATTGCTTGCCGCTGACGTACACGGGCATCGCGTCGTCGGGCGGCGTCATCATGTGGTCGTATTGGATCGAGCCCACGACCCAGAAGGCGAGGAAGAGGGCGAGGATCGAGCCGGCGATGAACGCCTCGTGCGAGGCCGACGTCACGATCCGCGCGGTGATCTCGCCCGGCACCTTCTGCCTGTGACGCACGAGAAAGTAGAGGGCCAGAAGGAAGACGAACGTCGCGCCGGCCATCGTCACGCCGATGACGACGTAGTGCAGGGTGTCGACGGCTCGCGCATACGTCGACGCTTGCAGGGGCAAGGCGAGCAGGGTGCGCAATAGGTCGTTCATCGGGCGGCCTCTTGCACGACGAGATCGATGGCTCGATCGATCGGGATGGTCGCCACGCCGGCGTCGCGGTCGGCCCAGCCCCATCCGTCGAGCTGGCGGCGTTGCGCTTCTTTCAGGTCCAGCCCGGCTTGCGTCACGAGGATGGGCGTCTGCTCGACGCCGGCGATCTCCGCGGGGGCTTGCAGCGATCGGATGTCCGGCCGGATGGCGCCCGTCGCCGCGACGACGAGCGCGCCCGCGACGGCGACGCCCGCAACGGCGACGACGCCGGCGCCAACGGCGAGCCTGGCGAGCATCGCCGACGCGATGGAGTCTTCCTCCTGGCGCACCGGCCAACCGTGCGGGAGCGCGGCGCTCAAAGCGCGGCCTCGTAGTTTACACCCTCGGACAGCTCCGGTACCTGGCGGGGCAGGGGCGCCGCGGTGCGGTGGCGCAGCGTCACCCAAGCCGAAGACACTCCGCCGACGAACACGAGCGCCGCGGCGTCGACCCACCGGAGCCGCACCCCGGCGACGTCCTGCACAGGAAGGATCATCCAGTACGTGTCGACCCAGTGCATGACGAGCATCCAGCCGCCCACGGCGGCGAGGTAGGCAGGGCGGCGCTTGAGCGGTCGGCTCAGCAGCGCGAAGAACGGGAGGACGAAGTGCCCCACGACGAGCACCGTCGTCACGACCGACCACGACCCGCGGGTGCGCGCCGCGTAGAACGAGACCTCGTCGGGGATGTTGCCGATCCAGTAGATGAGCAGCTGGCTGAACGCCATGTACGCCCAGAAGATCACCATCGCGAATAGCACGCGACCGAGCGCCTGCGCGTGGTCGGCCGTGACCGGAAGGCCGCCCCTGACCTGGGCCCCTCGCTCGAGCACGCAGACGAGCGCGATCGCGCCGACGAACCCTCCCGAGAAGTCGTAAAGGCCGAAGATCGTCGAACGCCACGCGGGCTCGAGCGACATCGTCCAGTCGAACGCGGCCCACGACACGACGAGGCCCACGACGGGGAGGCCGCCGCCGCTGAGCGTGCGCATGCGCCGCGTCCACTCGACGCTCGGCCGGACGTCGTTGACCTTCGACCAGTGGCGCAAGAGCGCGCCGATGGCGATGACGACGGCGAAGTAAAAGACGGTGCGCCCGATGAAGAACGCGGGGTTCAGGTACGCGCGCTTGTGAAGGATCGCGTGGCGCAACGTCTCGTCGAGGGCGTCGACGTCGCCCGCCCACGGATACAGTCGCCGCAGCGAGGCGGCGACCGGGATGAACAGGATCAGAAACAGGGGCAGGGCGTCGACGACGGCTTCCGTGATCCTGCGCGTCACCACCATCCAGCTCGCCTTGGCCGCGTGGCCGATCATGAGCAGGATCAGCGCGCCCATCACGATCGTGACGCCGTACGTCCAGGCGGCCAGATAGGCGAAACAGGCGCGTTGCGGGTCGAGGATCACGCCGACGACGAGCGCGCCGAAGCCCGCCGCGGCGGCGACGAGCGACCCGGTGACCGAGAGCGTGGCCTTCACGGCGACTCCCGGGCGAGTTCTGCCCGCGCGTCGGCGGGCAAGCGCGCAGCGAGCGTGCCGCGCGCGATTTGCAACGCGCGCACGTAGGCGACCACGCCCCACGACTCTCGCTCGGAGAGCTCGACGGCGTACGAGGGCATCAGCCCGTAGCCCTGTCGGACCGCCTGGAACACACGACCGGGCGGGTAGCCGCGGGCATCGGCATCGATCAGGTTCTCCGGTCGGCGGAGCTGCATGTGCGGCGCGACGGCGCTCGTACCGTCGCCGAGCACGCCGTGGCATGCGGCGCAGAAGGTCTCGAAGTCTCGGCGGCCTTGCTGCACGAGCGTCCGGTCGACAGCGACGGGGATGCGCTCGGTCCAGTGCCCATCGACGGTGGCGCCGCCGACGGGGGAGGCGGCGGTTCGCGCGAATGGGATCGCGCCTTCCGGCGGCCTTTGCATCGCCATGCCCTTCGGCAACGCGGTGTCCGCCTCGTACGGCCTCACCTTGGGCTGGTCGACCATGCGTTCGAGGTGCGGATCGGGCGTCACGAGCGTCTGCTCGGTGCGGCACCCCGCCGCGAGCGCGGCCACCGCGAGGACGCTGGAGAACGACGTCACGGCGCGCCCCCTTCGGCGCTTGCGCGCACCCGGGTGCAGCGCAGGGCGCCCATCTTCTCGAGATCCTCGGTGAGGCGCTCTTCGAAGCGCGGGTCCGCATCGTCGACGCCCATCCAGAAGCGGTCGACGGCCGACCGCTCGAAGCCTTCGACCTCGAAGAGCGGATGGCTCAAGCGCGGCAGCCCGCTGCGGATCAGCAGGGCGAAGAACCCGGTGAGCGACGCGGCCAGGACGGCGGATTCGAACGTGATCGGGATGAAGGCCGGCGCCGAGTCGAGCGGGCGGCCGCCGACGTTGATCGGATAGTCGACCGCGTTGCACCACCACTGCACCAGGTACCCGAACGCGCCGCCGAGGAGCCCGCCGACCAGCATCCATAGAGGCACCGGCGAACGCCCCTCCGTCCGGCCGATCGACCGGAGCGCGTAGGGCGTCCACGCGCTGAGCCTCCGGTATCCGCGCGTGAAGAGCCGCTCGTGCGCCTGCGCCAGCGCGTCTGCCGAATCGAACTCGGCGAGGATGCCGCTACGCATCGCCGCCCCCTGCCGCGCCCGCGAGGCGACCGGCTGGCTCGCGCATCTCGCGCCGCATCTCCTTGATCTCGGAGATCGGGATGAACGGCACGTACCGGAGAAAGAGCAGGAAGAGGAACGTGAAGAAGCCGACGGTGCCGCCGAGGATGGTCCAGTCGATCCAGCTCGGCACGTAGATGTGCCAGCTGGACGGCAAGAAGTCGTCGTGGAGCGACGGCACGATGAGCATGAACCGCTCCGACCACATCCCGATCTGCACGAAAATCGACACGGCGAAGAGCGCGAGCGGGCTGATTCGCAGCCGCCGGCTCCACAACGCCTGCACCGAAACGCAATTGCAGGCGATGACGATCCAGAAGACGAACCCGTACGGTCCGAACGGGCGATTCTGCAGGATCTCGTGCATCTCGTACCGATCGCCGCCGTACCAGGCCATGAACGCCTCGACGCCGTACGAGTAGGTCACGATCCAGCCCGTCACGAGGAGCATCTTCCCGATGTTGTCGAGATGGTTCTTCGTGATGACGTCCTCGAGCCGGAAGACGGCGCGCGCCGGGACCATGAGCGTTATCACCATCGCGAAGCCCGAATAGATCGCGCCGGCGACGAAGTACGGCGGGAAGATCGTCGAGTGCCAGCCGGGCAGCTGCGAGATGGCGAAGTCGAAGCTGACGCACGTGTGCACCGACAGCACCAGAGGCGTCGCCAGCCCGCCGAAGATGAGATACGTGGCGCGGTAGTCGTTCCAGTGGGCCGAGTCGCCGCGCCAGCCGAGGGCGAAGATCGCGTAGAGGCGGCGCCGGAGCGGAGACGGCGCGCGCACCGCCGCCGCGGCGAGATCGGGCAGAAGGCCCGTGTACCAGAAGAGGACCGAGACGGTGAGGTACGTGCTCACCGCCACGACGTCCCATGGGAGCGACGACCGAAACTGCGGCCAGAGGCCCATCTCCGACGGGTAGGGGATGAGCCAATACGCAAACCAAGCGCGGCCCATGTGAAAGATGGGGAACAGCCCGGCCTGGACGATCGCGAACAGCGTCATCCCTTCGGCGAAGCGGTTGATCGAAGTGCGCCAGCGGACCTCGAGCAGGAGGAGGACCGCGGAGATGAACGTCCCGGCGTGGCCGATCCCGATCCACCAGACGAAGTTGATGATCCCGAAAGCCCAGGCGACCGGGATGTTGTTGCCCCAGAGGCCGATGCCGGTGATGACCGTGTACGTGAGGGCCGCGACGAGCGCGCAGGCGCCCAGGCCGGAGACGGCGAGTGCGTACTTGAACCATGGCCAGTCGGCCCAGAGGGGGGCAAGGAGCCGGTCCGTGATCTCGGCGTCGGTCCCCGGCTCGAGGAGGACGGGCTCGCCCCCCGTGGGCTCCTCGCGCAAAAGCTCCATCCCCGTGGCGCTCGCGAGCGTCACGACGAGCGCCCTGCGGTGCGGGGGTTGGTGACACGCGCCAGGTACCGCGTGCGCGGCAGGGTGCCGAGCTCCTGGAGCACCTGATACAGGCGCGGATTGCGGCGCGTGGCCGAGACACGCGTCGTAGGGTCGGCGATGTCGCCGAACACGATGGCCCCCGTCGGGCACGTCTGCTGGCAGGCCGTGACGATCTCGAGGTCGCGGATCGGCCGCTCTTCGCGCCGCGCGCGGATCTCCGTCTCGCGGATCCGCTGGACGCAGTACGTGCACTTCTCCATGACGCCTCGCGCCCGCACCGTGACGTCGGGGTTCATCGCGAGGCGCAGCGAGTCGGGTTTGTCGGCGTTGTAGTTGAAGAAATTGAAGCGCCGCACCTTGTACGGGCAGTTGTTGCTGCAGAAGCGGGTGCCGACGCAGCGGTTGTAGACCATCTCGTTCAGGCCGTCGGAGCTGTGGACGGTGGCGTTGACCGGGCACACGTACTCGCACGGCGCCCTCTCGCAGTGCTGGCAGAGCATCGGCTGCACGGCGGACGCGACGCCGTCCCGTCCCTCGACGAAGTAGCGATCGATTCGCAGCCAGTGCATCTCGCGGCTGAGGCGTACGCCGCCCTTGCCGACGACCGGAATGTTGTTCTCCGCCATGCACGCGACGACGCACGCGCTGCAGCCCGTGCAGGCGTTGAGGTCGATCGTCATGGCCCACTGATGCACCCCGGCGGGACGGAGCCCGTAAAGGGAGAGCGGGGCTTCGTTGAGCCGCCGCGCGAACGAGGGATCGCTCCGGTATTCGTCGAGGGTGCGCGTCAGCGCGATCGGCCGCCCCTCCATCGACCAGTGCTCCTGGGTCAGCGCGAGGGGCCACTTGTCGGGCGTCGTTCGGACGGCCACGTCGTCGAACCATGGCGCGCGCGAGTCGCGTACGGCGTATGCGTCGGCCCCGGCGCCCGACGACACCATGTCGGCGACCGACTGCCCATAGCCAACGGCGAGCGCGACGACTCCATCCGCGGTCCCAGGTAGGGGCAGCACGGGCGCGCGCACGGTGCGACCACGGACGTGCAGCTCGACGACATCTTCTTTTGCGACGCCGAGGCGGGCCGCGGTGGCCGGCGACACGAGCGCCGCGTTGTCCCACGTGAGCTTGGTGACCGGGTCGGCGAGCTCCTGCAGCCACGCGTTGTTGGCGAAGCGCCCGTCGTGGACTTTGGCGTCGCCGAAGTAGACGACCTCCAGCGCGTTGGTCGGCGGCGGCGCCGGTGGTGCTCGCAGCTCGCCGGCGATCGCGTCCCAGTCGAGCGGCGGTGTCACCGGAGGGGCGGCGCCCCCTTCGAGGGCCCCGCGTGCCAGCGTGCGGGCCCAGCGCTCGTCGAAGTCGCCCGTCGATAGAATCGATCGCCACGCGGTTCGCACGAGGTCGCGGGACGTCGCGTCCTCGATGCCGACGAACGCCGCGAGCACTTGCCCCGCGGTGTAGCCCTCGACCGCGGGTCGAATGACCGGCTGAGCGATGGAGGGCGTGCCGTCGAATGCGCGGGCATCGCCCCAGGTCTCGAGGAAGTGCGCCTCGGGGACGAACCAGTCCGCGATGCGCGCGGTGTCGTTCGCGTACGGACCCACGTAGGCCGTCAGGGGCACGCGACGCATGCGCGCCGCGAAATCCAGATCGACCGCGGCCGAGTAGGCCGGGTCGCCGCCGACCACCACGAGAGCCCCCACGTCGCCGGCGTCGATGGCGCGCGCGAGGCCCGCGAGGTCGTGGGAGGCGTCGCCCGCCTCGTGAACGGGCGATGGACCGTACGTCACGGCCCGCCCGACGGCGCCGAGCAGTTCGTTCATGGCGTGGGCGAAGGCGTGGACGGCCGGCGGCTGCCCGTCGCCCGCGATGACCAGCGCGGCGCCGGCGCGGGCGCGCAGGTCCCGCGCGACGGCCTTGGCCCATCCGTCGTAAGGGGTGGTGGGCATGCCGCGCGCCGCGCCCGACGCGACCTCGAGGCCCGCCGGCAGCGACGCGCCCGCGACGAGGAGCTCTCGAAGGAGCGACGCGGCCACCGCCCGGACGTCGCGCGCCTGCACCGCGAGGCGGTCGTCCGCGCTCATGCCGGTGACCGTGAGCCTCGGCTCGACCGCGTACAGGCGGCCGATGCGATCGTCGGGCGCGTCGAGCACGCGGGTGCGCGCCCACGCGCGCGCCCACGCCATCGGCGTCGCCGCGGCAGCGAGGAAGTCGGCGTCGAGCGAGACGACGACTTCGGCGCGCGCGAAGTCCCAGCGCGGTTCGACGACGCGCCCGAAGGCAAGAGCAGCCCCGCGCCACGCCGCCTCGCGGCCAAGAGGGGCATGGTAGTGGACGACGACGTCTCCACGGACGCGCGCGCGCTCGATCAGACCGGCGACGTGCGGACTGGACGTCGGCTCGAGCACCACGTGGATCTGCTTGCCCTTGGGCTGCCGTGCGGCGACGGCGCGTACGAACTGCCTCCACGTGGCGGGCCTTCCGTGGCGCGCGATGAGCCGAGCGCGGGCCGGGTCGTAGAGCGAGAGGATGCTGGCCTGTTCGAAGGTGCCGAGCGCGCCGGCGCTCGCGGGGTGCTCGGGGTTGCCCTCGGCCTTGGTGGGCCGACCCTCGTGGCACTCGACCACCATCCCCGTGCCGTAACCGCCGATCTGCATCGTCGTCGCGTAGAGCGTCGGCACCCCCGGGGTGACCTCCGGAGGTTGATCCACGTACGGCACGATGAACTCGGTCGCCCCTCGGCTGCAGCCCGCCGCGCCGGCGAGCGCCGTACTCGCCCCGAGCAACCGGAGCAGGTCGCGTCGAGTGATGTCGGGCGGCGCGTCGGCGCCTTCGGGAAACTCGCTCACGCGGTCCTCGTCATCGGTGGCAGGCCGTGCAGTTGACCGGCGGCTCTACCTGCAATTGTCGGCGCACCTCGGCGCCCGTTTCACGAGGGGAACGGGGAGGCGTCCACTCCATGTTGGTGATCTCGCTCCGCGGACGAAGGTGCGGGTCCGGGTCGCGGTGGCAATCGAGGCACCACTGCATCGTCAGCGGCGCCACCGCGTAGACCTGGCCCATCAAGTCGACCCGGCCGTGGCACTCGACGCAGCCGACTCCGTGCGACACGTGCGCGGAGTGGTCGAAGTACACGAACGCCGGGACCTGATGAACACGCTGCCATCGGAGCGGACGGTCTTGGAACCAACTTGCTCGAATGGGCGCGAGCCGCTCGGCTTCGGGCCACACCTGACTGTGGCAATTCATGCAGACGCTGGTGGGCGGAGCGCCCGCGTACGGGGATCGTGTCGCTTCGTAGTGGCAATAGAGGCAGTCGATGCCGTCGTCTCGGACGTGGTGCCGATGGTCGAAGGCGACGGGCTGGTCCACGGGATTGAACTGCTTCGTGACGTACGGCGTACGCACCCAGAGCATCAGGGCGACGGGGCCCGCAACGATCGCGGCCGCCGCCAGCCCCAGGCAAAGGCGGAAGAGGGTGTCCGACGAGGGCGCGAAGACGGGCCGCATCTGGGGGAGGTGCGACGTGAGACCCCTGTCGCCCGCGGCGCGGATTGCAAGCGTCAAGCCCGGGGTTCGGGTGGGGAGCCATCCCACGCAACTCACGGGAGGTGGCTGTCCGGCGCCTCGTCATCCACTCGGCGAGGCAAATTGCCTGCGCACGGGGAGGCAAATCGCCGCAACGGGGCGCATGGCTACGTGCCCGATCGCGGCTGGGTCCGCCCCAGGAGGTTCCACGCCGTGTTGATGAGCGACACGTGCGAAAAGGCCTGGGGGAAGTTCCCCAGCAGGCGACCCTCGACCCCGTCGTACTCCTCGGCGAGAAGGCCGACGTCGTTGCACAGACCGAGAAGCCGGTTGAACAGGCGCCTCGCGTCGGCCTCGCGGCCCATCAGGGCCCAGTTGTCCGCGAGCCAGAAGCTGCAAGGAAGAAACGATCCTTCGCCGCTTGGCAGGCCGTCGACCTTCGGGTCGCTGGTGTAGCGCCGGACGAACCCGCCCTCGAAGAGATGGCGCTCGATCGCGCGCGCCGTCCCGACGACCCGCTCGTCGGTCGCGGGCAAGAACCCCACGAGCGGGATCATCAGCAAGCTCGCGTCGAGCCTGTTCGATCCGAAGGACTGCACGAACGTGCCGGCCGACGAGTCGTACCCCTTGGCGCAGACCTCGGCGTGGATGCGATCGCGGAGCGCGCGCCATCGTTCGAGCAGGACCGGGTCGGCGCCGCGCGCAGGACCGACGACCTCGAGGCGCCGGACGGCCCGGTCGAAGGCGACCCAGGCCATGACCTTCGAGTGGGTGAACTGCCGCGGCGGTCCGCGAACCTCCCAGATGCCCTCGTCGGGGGCGTCCCAGCATGTCTCGAGAAACTCGAGCAGCTTGCGGCGTAGGGCCCACGAGTCGTTGTCCGCCTCCAGGCCATGCAGCCTGCACTGGTGGAGGGCGTCGAGGATCTCGCCGTAGACGTCGAGCTGGCGCTGTTCGAACGCCGCGTTGCCGACGCGCACGGGGCGGGAGCCCTCGAAGCCGGGCAGCCAGGGGATCGTCTCCTCCGTGAGACGCCGGCCGCCGTCGATGGCGTACATGATTTGCAGCTTGGATGGATCGCCGGCGACGGCGCGGAGCAGCCACTCGCGCCAGGCGCGGGCCTCCTCGACGAAGCCGTTGCGAATCAGCGCGATCAGGGTGAACGTGGCGTCGCGCGCCCAGCAGAAACGGTAGTCCCAGTTGCGGGGACCGCCGATGGCTTCCGGGAGGGACGTCGTCGGCGCCGCCACGATGCCGCCCGTGCTCGAGTGGGTGAGCGCCTTGAGGGTGATGAGCGAACGCATCACCTGAGGCCGCCATTCGCCGTCGTAGGCGCACTGGCCCGACCAGGCGCGCCATCGGGTCTCGGCGTTTTGCATCATGTCCATCGCGTGGCCCTGGCCGTCGTGGTCGTGCAGGTGCGACGGATGCCACGTCATCGTGAAGCAGACCTGCTGGCCGGCGGCGACGTCGAAGTCGGCGACCGTGGTCATGTCCTCGCCCCGCAGGTCGACGTCGCTCGTCACGTGCAGCGAATTGGGGCCGGCGATGGCACGGATGCCGTTGCCGTCCTTCTTCACCCAGGGCACGATCGAGCCGTAGTCGAACCGCACGATGAGCTCCGTACGCATGGCCACGCGCCCGCGCAGGCCGCGTACGACGCGCACGACGTGCGGCACGACGTCGCGAAAGGGCATGAAGTCGGTGACGACGACGGCGCCGTCGGCCGTTTCGAACGTGGTGTCGAGCAGGAGCGTGCCGTCGCGGTACGCCCGCGAGACGCGCGTGACCGGCGCGCGCGGTGCCACCAGCCAGCGCCCGTGCTCGGGGCCGCCGAGCAGGGCGGCGAAGCACGCACCGGAGTCGAACCGAGGCAGGCACAGCCAGTCGATCGAGCCGTCTTTCCCGACGAGTGCGGCCGTCTGGCAGTCGCCGATGAGCGCGTAGTCCTCGATCCGTCGGGCCATCCGAACCGATGTGCACGCCTCATGCCCGCTCGAGCGGCGGGCCCTACTCGTCGGCCGTCTTCGTGCCGCCTGGCGGGGGCGGGTTTGCCTCGCGTTCGAGGTAGCGGAAGATGGTGCGCGGATCGACGCCGAGATCCCGCGCCGTCTGGGTGCGGTTGCCGTTGTTTCGTTCGAGGATCTCGAGCACGTACTTGCGCTGGAATTCTTCCTTGGCCTTCTCGAGCGGCAGGATCAAGCTCTCCGCGTCGCGCCCGAGATCGAGGTCTTCCGGCGTGACGAGCGACTTGTCGCACAAGACGAGCGCCTTCTTGATGCGGTTCTCGAGCTGACGGATGTTGCCCGGCCAGGGGTTCTTCTTGATCGCCGCAAGCGCCTGGGGCGTCATGCCGTGCACGCGCGATCCGAACTCCTCGGCGTGCTGCGACAGGAGGGCGCGCGCGATGATGAGCACGTCGTCTCCGCGCTCGCGCAGCGGGGGCAGGTAGATGTTGACGACGTTGAGCCGGTAGTAGAGGTCTTCGCGGAAGCGGCCGGCGCGGATGTCGTCTTCGAGCACGCGGTTGGTCGCGGCCACCACGCGGATGTCGACCTTCTCGGCCTTGCTGTCGCCGACGCGAAACACCACGCGCTCCTGCAGGGCCCGGAGCAGCTTGACTTGCAGGTTCAGCGGCAGCTCGCCCACCTCGTCGAGGAACAGGGTGCCGCCGTTGGCGGCCTGGAACTTCCCGCCACGCGACGCGACGGCGCCGGTGAACGCGCCGCGCACGTGGCCGAAAAGCTCGCTCTCGATGAGGTTCTCCGGGATCGCGCCGCAGTTGATGACGATGAAGGGGCCGGACGCGCGGTTGCTGCGCCTGTGCAGCTCGCGCGCGATGAGCTCTTTGCCGGTGCCCGTCTCGCCCGTGATGAGGACCGAGATGTCCGTCGTGGCCACCTTCTGCAGCTTGCGGAACACCTCGAGCATCGACGGGCACGAGCCGATGATCTCCCCGAAGCGCTTGTCCTTCAGCTCGGCGACGAGCTTTTCTTTGTCGGCGCGAAGGGCGTTGAGCAGCATCGCGTTCTCGAGGATGAGGCTCGCCTGCGCCGCGAAGATCGACAGGACATCGAGCTGGTTCTTGTCGAAGAGGCCCTTGACGCGATCGTTGCCGACGTAGAGGACGCCCTTCACCTGGCCCTGCGAGGCGAGCGGCGCGCACATGACGCTCGACAGCCGCAGCGCGAGCACGCTCTCGCTCGCCTTGAACTGCGCGTCGGTCAGGGCGTCGCTCACGATGACGGGCCGGCCCGTCTCCACGACCTTGCGGACGATGCTGTCGCTGATGACGCCCGTCGCGTCGGCGATCGCCTCGCGCTTGACGTTGCGCGCCGCGCGCACCCGGTCCTTGCGCGGCGCGGTGCCGTCGGCGGGCGCATCGCCCCTCGAGGCGAAGGCGTCCTCGCTCAGCAGGATGAGGCCCTTCTCGGCGCCCGTCACCTCGATGACGGCGTCGAGCATCGCCTCGAGGAGCGGATCGATGTCGGTCGTCGTCATCAGCTTTTCGCTGAACTCGTAGAGCTTGCGGAACCCTGCGAGCTGCTGCTGGGTGACGCGGACCTGCGTGTCGTTGAACCCCATGGTCCCGCCGGGATCCGGTGCGGCGTCGTGCGTCCTCGGGCCCACCTTCTGCGGTTCGTCGAACATGCTGAACGCGAGCTCGACGTCGCCCAGGGTGACCCGGTCGCCATGGACGAGGCGAGCGCGCCGCTTCTTCTTGCCGTTGATGAGGATGTCGGCCTGCTTGTCGACCTCCTCGAGGTTGAAGTCGCGCCCGTCGAAGAGCACCTGCACGTGGGTCTCCGCGAGACCTTCGCTCGGGACGGCGACGTCGTTTCCGAGGGCACGGCCCACCGTCGTGATCGGCTTGTGCAGAACGTACGTTCGCGCCGAACCTTGAGGGGGAAACCACTTGAGAATCGGCATGGCCCGAGCCCACCCAGAATCGCACGCCGGCCGAAAAAACACGAAGCCGATTGCCCGAAGCCGGGCCGCCCTTTTACGTCTCTCTGCGTCTCAGAGAGAGAAAACCGCCAGGACGCCAGTACCAGTCTTTGGCGTCCTGGCGGTCGAATTCAAAATGTTCCGTAGACCGTGAGCTCCGTGCCGCCGTGGGTGCTGGAGGCGCCGCTGCCCGGCGCCGCGGGGGCCGGCGCGACCGCGAACTGGAAGGGCGGGTTGAAGGCCGCGACGCCCGGCGGATCCGACATATTGCCCGTGAGAAGGGCCGCCACCGTCAGCCCCGCGAGCCCCCCCACGGCGTTCGCGATGAGGCCGTGCCGGATGTCGCCGCCGTTCACGTAGAAGATGTAGATGGGCATCGTGGCGAGGACGCCGAGCGTCTCGCCGGCCCACATGTACTTGAGCGTCTCGTACGACGGGACGTACACGGTGGACGCCACACCGGCCGCGAGGACGCCCAGGTTGTATCCGGCGAATCCCCACACGGCCGCGCCGTCTTTCCAGTCGCCGCCGACCACCCCCGAGCCGAACAGGATGCCCGTGATGGCGCCCCATCCGGAGCCGCTGGCGATGAGGGCGAGGCTCCGCGGATCGGGCTGGATCCACTCGCCGAACGCGAATCCGCCGATGCCGCCCACGGTCGCCGTCGCGAACGTGATGGACGTCCACGTCCGGAAGTCCCACGTGTGTGGGCCGCCGTTGCCCGTGAGCTGCCACTGCAGCCCGCTTATCGCGACCCCTTCGACGCCGCCGAGCAAGAGCCCCGTCGCGATCGACGAAGGTACGCCTCGATCGAACTGGGCCTGCTGATCCCACACGTAGATGCCCACCGGCGCCGCCGCTCCGAGCAGCAGGGGCGCGAGGACCGCGAGCCCCGGGTCGCTCAGGTGGCCAAGGGCGTCGAGCCAGATCCCCGTGCCGACCCCGTACGCGGCGCCGATGCCGTAGAGAAAGGCCATCTCGTTCGCCGTCCGATACGGACTGGGGGGCGGCCTGGCCGGCGGGTAGTAGGGCGCCGGCGGCGGCACGTAGACGGGCCCCGGCTGCGGCGCATAAACAGGCGCCGGCGCGGGTGACGGGAGCGCAGGGTATGGCTGCGGCTGCGGCTGCGGGTAGGCTTGAGGGGGGTAGGGCTGCGGCGCCGGCGCGGGGTACGGCTGTGGAGGAGCGGGCGGGGGGAGCTGCGCCGACGCCGACGCCGGCCACGCGAGGCCGAGCGCGACCACCCACGCCCAACGTCTCGCCGACCCGCCCATTGCGCTCGCCTCCGACCGCGTCGTTCTCACTGCCTCACCGCAACGTCGCACGGGCGACGGCGCGAGGATCGAACTCGTAGCCGAGCTCGCGCGACATCAAGTCTTTGACCGCCTGGGCCACCGGCTTGCCCGAGTAGAGCACGGCGTACACCTCGCTCGTGATCGGCATGGCGACGCCGAGCTTTTGCGACAGCTCGAAGGCGCTCTTGGCCGTCTTGACCCCCTCGGCGACGTGACCGAGGCTGGCGAGCACGTCCTCGAGCGACCGCCCCCGTCCCATCTCGTGGCCGACGGTGCGGTTGCGCGACAGCTCGCCGGTGCATGTGAGTACGAGGTCGCCCATCCCGGCGAGGCCCGCGAGGGTGAGCGCCGATCCACCGCGCGCCATCGCGAGCTTGGCCACTTCGGCCAAGCCCCGCGTGATGAGGGCCGCGCGCGAGTTGTGCCCGAACCCCATCCCGTCCACCGCCCCGGCGGCGATCGCGATGACGTTCTTGAGCGCGCCGCCGCACTCGACGCCGACCACGTCGTCGCTCGCGTACGTGCGGAGGTACGGCGTGTGAAACTGGTGCATGACGCGGGAACCGATGTCGGCGTCGTGCGCCGCCACGACGACGGCCGTCGGCATCCGGTTGGCCAGCTCGCGGGCGAAGCTGGGCCCGGAGAGGAACGCGAGACGGCGGGGGCGGGGGAGCTCCGCGCTGAGGACTTCGTCCATGAACATCAGCGATCCCGTTTCGATGCCCTTCGTCGCGCTCACGACGGGCACGTCGTCGTGCACGAACGGCGCCGCCGCCCGCGCGACCTCCCGGGTCGCGTGGCTCGGGACGACGAAGACCACCATCTTCGCGCCTTTGACCGCGGTTTCGACGTCTGTGGTGCAGGCGATGCGCTTGGACAGCTTGATGTCCGGGAGATAACGCGCGTTCTCGCCCGAGGTGTTGACGGCGTCACACAGATCGCGCCGGCGAGCCCACAGGACGACGTCGTCCCCCTTGTCGGCCAAGAGATGCGCGAGTGCCGTGCCCCACGCGCCGGCGCCGAGCACGGCGACGTTCATGGCCCCGATGGTAGCACGCCCGCCCCGCGGATATTTCGCACCGGCGAGGCTAGGCTATGCTCGGTTGCCGATGCGCCGGCACACGCGTGGGGCTCGATCGCGCGGGCCCGGCCTCCGCCGTTTGGCCGTCGCGGGATTGGCCGCGGCCCTCGCCGGGGCGTGGGCCAGTGGGTGCTCGCCCAACGCCGTCTGCAAGTTCGGGGGCCCGATCAACGACCCGTCGAACCGGACCCTGCGGCGTAGCATCATGAGCTTCGGCCTCGGCGAGTTCTGCAAAGAGATGACGGCGCGTAACGCCCCGCTCAAGCTCACCCCCGACGGCAACGTCGTCGGGCGGTTCTTTCCGCAGCACTGCATGCAGCAGATGCTGGCCAACGGCGACCTCTGGGTGCAGTTCGATGGCTTCGGCTACGCCTGGACGCTCCTCTCGCGCAAGGTGACCTTCACCTCGGTGGCGACGATCCAGTACGACGAGGACTTCAAGTGCGCGGAGGACAACGCCATCTTCGCGTATTTCGACACGCGCACGGTCTCGCCTCCGGATTTTCGCGTCCTTCAGATCGAGCAACCGGGCGCAAACCTCGTGCAGAACTGGATCTCCCCGTTCGCCGACAACTTCGGGCGGCAGATGGTGGCCGGGCAGCTTGCGCTGGGCTTCACCGTCATCGAGGAATCCGGCGGGAGCGTGGACTTCTCCGTCGGCCACTTGCCCATCGGCCAGCGGCCGTTTCATCCGTACCAGGTCCACGGCTCGAGCCAGATCACGTACGAGGACCTGCGCACGGAGGTCCACTCCAACGAGCGCGACTTCATCGGGCCCATCGCGGTCGATGGCTCCGGACGAGCCATCACCATGAAGATGCGCCTCGAGGGGGTTGCGGCCGTAGACGTGCTCGTCCTCCCGAAATCCGAAGGCGACGCCTCTCTGCAGCTCTACACGCAGTACGGCGCCGCCGGGCCCCTGGCGTACGCGCCGCGGTTTGCCGACGTCGTCCACGCCGGGGTGGAATACCAGCGTGCCCTGCCAGTTCCTGCTGGTATGTACTATGTCGTCATCGACAACACGACCAGCGCGGGTGCGTCGGCACCCCCCCCGTCGCTCTTCGGCGTCGTCGGGGATAGCGCGGCCATCGTCAACTACGTGATCCAGATCGGCGACGCCCCTTGAAGACTGAAGAACCCGTGTCCGGCAGCCCAGGGGCCAGCGCTCACCCCAAGGATGGGCCCCAGGCGAACGGCGTGGCGCACGCGCGCGACAACGACGCCGAGGCCGCAGGCGAGAACGCTCCGCTCGCGGCGTCTCTGGCCGATCTGCCGCCCGTCAATCGGTCGCAGACGCTGCGTCTCGCGTACTGGGTCCTCTGGTTTGCCGCCCTTCCCGTCGTACTGAGCTGCCTCTTTCTCTGGGGGTTCTCGCCGCCGGCCGGCGTCGAATCCCAGTCGGCGATCGGCGCGGTCCAGTCCCTCGTGCACGCGCAGCCGGTGCCGGTGGGGATCGTGGTGTTCACGCTGTGCGAGATCGTCCTGTGGGCGGCCCGTCACCGCTTGCCCTTCGCGCGCCACGCGCACCCGCCGCTGCGGTCGGACTTGCCGGGCGAGCTTCGCGGCGACTTCGAGCGTGCGCGGACGCTGATCGACGAGGCCGAGGCGATCCTCACCCGGAACGAGAAGGCCGTCGTGCGGGATCTGACGGCCAAGGAGCGCGACCGCCTGCGCGCGGATCTCGGGGCCCTGCGCGACACCATGGCGCGCGTTCCGTTCGACTCGGAGGGGTTCGCCGCCGCGTTCGCGAAGGCGGATGGAGAGGTCGACATCCGGCTCGGCCGGTGGCGAAAGAGCGAGACCCGCGAGTACCTCGAGGCCATCCTCATGGCCGTCGCCGTGGCCTTCGCGCTTCGCGCGTTCGTCATCGAAGCGTTCAAGATCCCGAGCGGCTCGATGATCCCCACCTTGATGGTGGGCGACCACATCTTCGTCAACAAGTTCAGCTACGGGCCCGCCATCCCGTACACGCACTCGCGCGTCTGGACGAACATGCCCCCGAGGCGCGGCGACGTGATGGTGTTCGCGTTCCCCGAGCACCCGGAGCAGGACTTCATCAAGCGTGTCGTCGCCATCCCGGGCGACCGGCTCGAGGCGCGCAACGGCCACCCCGTCATCAACGGGTGGGAGGTGCCGAGCTGCCGCATCGGTCCCTGGAGCTACAGCGACTACGACTCGACGATCAGCCGCCACGACGGCGACCTCTATATGGAGTTCCTCGGCGGCACCTCGTTCTTGACGTTCTACGACCGCGCCTCCGGGCCCTTCCCGGAGAACCAGGGTCCGTATTTCGCCAAGGAAGGCGAGGTCTGGGTCATGGGCGACAACCGCAACAACAGCCACGATTCGCGGATGTGGTTCGGCGGCCAGGGGGGCGGCGTGCCCTTCGAGAACATCCGAGGCCGCGCGCTCTTCGTGTGGCTGAGCGTCAGCGACAACGGGATCGATTGGTCGCGCGAGGGTGCGCCCGTCATGGGCCGACCCCGGTTGCCGCCGAGCGCCTCGGGGCTAGAGGGCGAGTTCGACCGGTGCCTCGCGCAGCGCCCCGCCGTCACCGACCCACCGAGTCCCTGACGTGTCGTTCGCCGGCGCGCGCTTCGTCTCGCTACTCATCGTGGCGTCTCTGGCCACTGCGTGCGGAGGGGCGGCTCAGGGCGCCGCCTCGCGGGACCCGATGAAGTGCGAGCGCGACCCGGCGTGCGCGAAGGGGCGCGCGGGGTACAGGGACTGCTCGTTCCAGTGCCAGGATGATCCCGCGTGTATGGATCGGTGTCGCGAGGCGGATCCGGACGGGCTGGGACA
>PLIR01000319.1 GCA_003139415.1 Myxococcales bacterium
CGAGCCCGCCGGCCGCGCGATACTCTATGAAGAGATCCGCGTAGTCCCCCCCGCGAGACAGCGCGACCGCCAAGAGCTTGCTCGCCAGCGCCGCATCCACGGCCGCCGCCCCCCCCGCCGCAAAGGGTGCACGGTAGAGCGACGATCGAGTCAAAATATCAAATGCAGCAGCCATGCCGAGACCTTACGCATCCGCCCCCCCCTCGTCGAGACCCGGCCCTCCCCGATAATCCCCCCCCGACCCGACTCAACCGAGGCGGCGAGCAGCGGAAGTATGCAGTGGAGTGAAAATGGCGCTATTCTCTACGTTGGCCGCCCGTCCGCGCCCCGGACGGGCGCGTTCTTCGTTACCCTATGCACCCTGTTGGTGTTTTCCGTCCACGGACCCCGTTGAACCACAACCTCTCAAGGCCGGTCATGACCGCGCCGTACCGTTTTTTGCTCCGCCCCTGGCGCTGAGCGAAGGAGCCTGAACGCATCGTGGCGATCGACCGCGAAAAGGTACTCGCCGCCGCTCAAAAGTACGTCGAGAAGAAGAAGTACGACCGAGCGGTGCTCGAATACCAAAGGATCATCCAGGAGGACCCGAACGACGCGCGGACCTTGCTGAAGATGGGCGACCTCCAGCTGAAGATGGAGGCGTTCGCCGACGCCATTGCGACCTACGAGCGCGTCGGCAAGTTCTACTCGGCCTCCGGCTTCTCACTCAAAGCGGTCGCCGTCTACAAGCAGATCCGCGAGATCATCGTCCGCAACGTCCCCGCCCTCGAGGACAAGTACGCGCACATCGCGCCGAAGCTCGCGGAGCTTTACCAGCAGCTCGGCCTCACGAGCGACGCCCTCGCCGCGCTCGACGAGGTGGCCACGCGGCTCCAGCGCCACAGCCGCGACGCCGAGGCAATCGAGGTCTTCCGCAAGATCGTCGAGCTCGATCCGACCAACCCCCTGCCGCACCTGCGCCTCGCGGAGGCGCTCTCGCACGGGGGCGACGTCGACGGCGCGGTCTCCGAGTTCGGGGTCGCCTCGGGTCAGCTCATCAAGCTGGGGCGCCGTGACGACGCCCTCAAGGTGCTCGAGCGGCTCCTTCACCACAAGGCCGACCCGCAGCACGCGCGGACCGCCGCCGAGATCTTCCTCGCGCGGGGCGGCGCGAACGATGGGATGCAGGCCCTCGCCAAGCTCAAGATCGCCTTCCAGGCCAACCAGCGCGACCTCGACACGCTGGTGCTGCTCGCCCGCGCCTTCACCAACATCGGGCAGGTGGGCAAAGCGATCGAGGTCCAGAAGGAGATGGCGCGCATCGCGCGCGACACGGGCCGCACGGATCTCTTCCACGAGACGCTCACTCGACTGCAGAAGATCGCGCCGAACGACGAGGGCGTGAAGCGTCTGGCCAGCGGGTCGCAGCCGCCGTCGAACGCGCCGCCCCCGCAGCAGAAGGCCTCCGACCGCGCGCCGTCCAGGTCGGCGGCCGAGGAGGAGGTCCCCGC
Organism: Myxococcales bacterium; assembly: GCA_003139415.1. Lineage (GTDB taxonomy): Bacteria > Myxococcota_A > Polyangia > Polyangiales > Polyangiaceae > Palsa-1150. Next base: position 1,491 of record PLIR01000319.1, read on the forward strand.
CGACGACTCGTACGAGGACGTCGGAGACAGCGACATCGAGCAGCAGCCGCTCGAGGTTCGCGCGCCGGCGGCCAGCGCGCCCAGCGCCGAGGTCGTGATCGAGAGCGGCGGCTACGACGTCGTCGAGGAAGTGCAGGAACCCGCGACGGCGGCGGGCTCGCACGGCCAGATCGCACGCATCCTCACCGACGCGGCCTCGTTCCGCGACGGGGGGCTCTTCGCGAAGGCCATTGAGACACTGCGCATCGGGCTCGAGATCGCGCCCCGGGCGGTCGAGGCGCACGAGATGCTCCGCGACGTCCTGCTCGACGCCGGGATGCACGAGCAGGCCGTCGCCCAGATGATCGCGCTCGCGGGGCTCCTCATCGAGACGCTCGACGGCGAATCGGCCGCGCGGATGCTTCAGGACGCGCTGGCCATCGACCCGGGCAACGCGACCGCCACCCAGATGCTTCAGGAGCTCGGGTACGAGCTCGTCGAGGACAACGTCCAGCACTCGGAGCAAACGCTCGCGCAGCCCTTCGAGGGGGCCGAGCCTCTGCCTTCGTACGACCTCGAGGAGATCGGGCCCGAGGACGTCGCTCGCCGCGCACATTCGGAGGCCAGCATCCGGACGATCGCCGTCGCGTCGCCCGCGACGGCGCCCCAGGCGCCGATCGAGATGGACGATCCCTTCGCCGACTCGCCCCTGCCGAGCTTCCCGCTCGAGCCGGCGGCAGCCGAGAGCGCCGGGGCGTTCGATCAGGGCCCCGAGCGAAACAGCGAGACGCTCGCGTTGCAAAGCGCACTGTCGGTCCGTCCGTCGGCCAAGCCCGGGCCGCTCGAGCTCGAGTCGGCGCTCGAGGAGGCGGAGTTCTTCGCCTCGCGCGGTCTCTTCGAGGACGCGCGCACCATCCTGCACGAGCAGCTCGCGCGCCTGCCCAATCACCCCCTGCTCAACGAGCGCCTGGCGGAGCTCGACACGCAGGAGCGCGGGACGCTCGGCGGGTCGGGCACCCGCCCTTCGCCGGGAGCCGGGACCGGGGCGGTCGAGGACCGCGCTTTCGACATCGCCGAGTCGCTCGGGACCCTCGAGGTCGACCGCGGCAGCGGGGTGGGCGTGGGGGCATCGGCGGCCCGCGGGCCGACCGAGCAGGTCGATGTCGAAGAGGTATTCGCGCAGTTCAAGGCGGGGGTGGCCAAGCAGATCGACGTCGACGACGCGCAGAGCCACTACGATCTGGGCGTCGCCTACAAGGAGATGGGCCTGCTCGACGACGCCTTGCGCGAGTTCGAGGTGGCCGGGCGCGACGCGAAGCGCGCCTGCGTTTGCTTCTCCATGATCGGGATGATCCAGATCGAGCGCGGCAACCTCAACGAAGGGATCGACGCCCTCATCCGCGGGCTGCAGACCCCGGACCGGACGAAGGACCAGGAGGCCACCCTCAACTACGAGATCGCCGCGGCCTACGAAGCGAAGAAGATGGTCAAGCAGGCGCTCGACTACTTCCAGCGTGCAGCGCGCTCGGTCCCCTCGTTCCGCGACACCCAGGAGCGCATCCGGCGGCTGCAGAGGACGGAGCCGAAGCCGCCCGTGCGCGCTGCCGCGGTCGGCGCCGATGACGAGTTCGACCGTGCGTTCGACGACATCCTGGGCCAAAAAGACCAGCAAGTCGCGCCGCGGAAGAAGTGACCGTCGACGCTACCCCAGCGCGGCGATNNGGCACGCCGCGGCGTCGCAGACCGACGACGTTCACGCCGCGTACGCGGGCCCGGTCGCCCTGGACCACGACGAACGGCGGGACGTCGCGTTCGCACGCTGCGGTCGCGGCCACGAAGGCGCTCTCGCCCACCCGAACGCGCTGGGTGACGCCGCTCAGGCCCCCAAACGTGACCCAGTCCTCGACGACGGCGTGG
>PLIR01000513.1 GCA_003139415.1 Myxococcales bacterium
AGCGCGGAGCAAGCACGAGACGACTGCCCGGCAAGCCTCGCCCCGAAACGCGGGGGCTATCGACCAAGAGGCCCGTAGCCTCTGCGCCCATCTTCGCCGGTCGGCGCCACGTAACGGGCGGATCGTCCTCCGTCTCGCACGCGGGGTTGAGCGCTTGGAGCGCAGCCAGCTCGGCGTCGTAGCCGCGAGCGTTCCGCGACGAAGCAGTCACGCTCCAGGCGCTCCGCATCGGTCAGAACGCGCCGCCGTGGCCGAGGCCCGTCGTCGCACACCTCGCCCGTATCGGGATCGTGCGGCGTCTCAGTCTCGGGGTTCCTGCGTGCCGCGCTACTCATGGGTGCTCTCTTTTTTTGAAAAGTGCGAGGCCCTATCCCACGGGGGTCGATCGCTTCGGCCAAAGGATTTCGACCCGGAGTAGGGGGGCTTAGGGAACCTCCGCATCGCCACCATCGATGAAGGCGACGCAGCAGACCTCCCGTGCTGCACATTGGGTTGCAATTGCAGGTGTTCTCCGGCCCTTGTTTCGCACAGAGATTCCCTCCGCTTCCAAGAATACACTGTCCTCCCGCGGCGGCGCAGTCCTGCGGCGTGCCGTACGAGGGCGAGGAAGTACATCCGAGCGCCGACCCAAGACAGGCAGCGGACAGAAGGAGCGCCGATGCGCGACGGGCGAGCGTCATCGCTTCCCCTTCGCGATGCCTAGCTCGCCCTCCAGCTCCGTGAGGCCACGGTCGAGCGCTTCGCGTACAACGGTGGGCACGTCGAGGGTCGCGAGGGCCGCGCGTTTGGCCATGGCGTCTCGGACGCGGGCGAGCCGTTCGCGCATGACTTGGGGAACGCGGACGACGGGCGAGAGTGCTTCGGGGTCGTCTTTCTTCGCTGCGGCTTGCCCCACGCCAACTCGACGCGCAGGATCGGCGGCGTGAAAGGAGGGCTTGAGATGAAGCACATCGGTTTTGGCCTGATGGTCGGGGCGTTGATCGTGGGCGCTGCGCTCGCCGTGGCGAACATAAAAACGGCTGGCGCTCAGCTCAGAGGACAGTCCGGAGAAGTGGCTTGTGCGTGCAACGCTCTCCACTGTTGCTGTGCGCAGGCGTCGATGGTCGCCCCGTCGATGTCGTGTCAGTAGGCGAACCCGCAGGCCGGCCACGCAAACGCGGGAGCCGAATAGGGTGCGCGGCGCAGCTGAGAGCGCGATCGGGGTCCAGCTTTCGCACGCGCCGACAGTCGACTTGCAGCCGAAACTGAAACATCGTGTTGTACGAGGACTACTGTTGGCGGACCGCTGTGCGGGGGTCCGCCAGGGAGGCGGATCTACATGCGTCATCTTGCAGGGGTCGTTGGTGCTCTCATGCTTGTCGCGTGCGGCGCGACCTCGAAGCCGGTCAACGGGCCCGACGGGGAGCCGGGGTGGTACTCGATTTCGTGCCGGCGCGACGAGTCCAACTGTCTGGAGGAAGCGGGCAACGTCTGTCCGAGCGGGTACGTGGTGGCTGACTCGGGTGGTCGCCAGGGCTTCTATGCGAACGCGCAACTTGGCATCGCGACGACGACCTACAGGGGTCACATGCTTATCAAGTGCAAGTGAAAGCACCGACGCGCGGGCGGACGCCCGATTTCCCCCGAGCGGCGGGAGTTGCTCGCGCGTGCGCCGTTGCACTATCGCAGGGTGGGAACCGTCGAGGTAGGAAGGACTTGCGGCGCCCAAAGGGCTCTGACCCCCGAGGCGCCGCGGAAGGAGGACGCCCGAGCAATGCGTCGATTGGATCGCACGGCACGCGCAGGGCGCGGCCTGTGGACAAACATGGGCGCTTGCAGCGTCAGCATGAACTCCCGAAGCACGGCGGTGTATTCATGCACGCGGCGTGCGAGCGTCGGGTCCTGACCGAAGTCGTCGATTCGCAGGTCGAGCTCCTCCCGGAGCACCTTCATCGGGATTCCGCGGCCATGGGTGTGCCAACGCCGAATGTTGTTGAGCGCGTTTGCGATCTTGTCCGCGCGGGCCTCTTTCATCTCGGGCGTCACGGCCTCGCGTCTTGTCTCCGTCAGCTGCCAGTCCTTGAACTTGTAAGTGACCAGCCACTTCTTGAGCAGCTCGATCGACAGGTCGCGCGCCTCACGAAATTGGTGAAGCTCGCCCAGGTCGAGCTTCTGGAGAAGGACCATCTCGGCGGTGGTCAGCCGGCCCTCGGTGGACTTCTTGATGAAGTCGTCGAATTGGATCAGGTAAGCCAACGCGGGGATCAGCTTCCCATCCTTCTGGACCTGGGGATCGATCGGGCCGAGGACCGAATAATAGTCCATCAGGATCGCGTCCCCAGACAGCGCGAGGACCGTTCCCGCGGACATCGCCCGCCCGGGGATGACAAAGACCACCTCGCGATAGTGATGGCGAAGGACGCCCACGATTCGCTCGACGACCTCGACGACGCCGCCGGGGGTGTCGAGGAGAACGGCGAGCTTTGCAGCGCGAGCGTCGAGGCGTTCAACGGCCATTCGGATGCGATCATCGAGGCCTCCGACGATAGGGCCCATCATCGAGACCACGTCAGCCTCGAGCTTCTTTTCAAGCTCCGCGAGGTCGCGATTCAACTGCTCCAGGATGACGTTCTGGACGCCAGCGATGGGCTTTTCGGAACCTGGCATATTCCCCCCGAACGAGCAGCAACCGTACAAAGGAGCGGGCGACGAGCTTCTAACAAAATGATGACGGCGACGAAGGGCACCCTCCAACCCGCCGCAAGCGCACCGTCAGCACCCGCACGTCGGCGAGCATGTCCCGTCGTTGCAGACGAGCGTCCCGGTGCCTTGGCAGCACCCGCCTGCGAGCCCGCCGTGGTGCGAGCAGCAACCGGAATGGCCCTCGGGCACCGGCGTCGGTCCGGGGCTCGGCGCCACCGCCACGACCATCAACAACGCCCACACGCCCGCGACGACTCGTCCGACCATGGCCGCACCCCCGGATCGGNNCCGCGGAGGCGCGCGCCGCCGCGGATAAGCTTGTGCTTATCCATGGATTTCCCATACTTGTAACTCCAGAGGGAGTAGCGCCATGCCTAGTCCGAAGCACGAAGAGACGCAGCGCGTCGTCGATCGGGAAGAGTTCATGCGCGATCCAGGAGCCGTGGTCGCGCGCGCCACGGCGGATGGTCCGGTCGCCATCACCGAGGACGACGAACCGATTTTGCACATCTGCGTTCCCACGGACGTCAGGACCGATCGTATCGTCTGACCTCGTGACCGAGGGGGAAGCGGACCAGCGAAAGGCCTGCGTCGACAATTTTCGCGGCTGGCTTGAGCGCGTCGGGACAGGTTGCACGTTCGCCAACCTGCTCGCCGCGAAAGCGAACGTTCACTACGACATCGTCGCGGGCGCTCCGTCGCCTAACCTCATCGCGGCATTGGACGCGGCGCTCGATGAGGCAGCCGCTTCGAATCACGTCGGCGTCACCCTCCTGCCTGAGGTTCACACGGCGCGCGAGATCGCCGGTGTTCTCCTTGCTCTCTCTACGGCGCCGCGGTGGCACGTGCGTCGGCTCGAGCGCGAGAATCATGCTGGTCGCCAACTCGGCGCGGTGAGAGTCCACTGGCGTACGAAGGCGGGCGCGATGAGTTCCGTCATCGGCTTTGCCCCGTTGCGCAGCATGCCCATTACGCGCCGCGCGCCTTACGTCGCGATGACCGTCTGGCCCGGCGCGCGGAGCAATGAGTTTGCACGTGCCCCGGCGTCCGAGACGCTTGGAATCGTGGATTCTGCGCACGGTCTGACGAAGGACGAGTACGACGCGCGGTGGAAGAAGACGCGCGGTCTTGTGAAGGAGATGTTCCTGCACGAACGTGAGGACGCGACGTTTCTCCGGGACGTCGCATTCCGTCTGCCGCTCGCTACCGTGAGCATTCTCCCGATGGAGGTCCCGTGAGATCAACGATCGCGGGCACCCTCCGGCGCACCGCGAGCGGCTACTCTGTCTAGTTCTCGATCGGCAACGGGCAGCGCACTCCGCAAGCTGCTCGTCTATCCGCCCCGCTGGCGCGTCTTCGTCGGCAGGGTGGGTACGCCCTCACGCGTGAGCCGTCGCGCCTGTAGCTCGCCACCCAGGAGCGCCACGACGTCGAAGCGCCCAGCCTGCGACGCTCGGTCGAGCGCCCTTGCGAGGGCACCGTCCACGTCGGTCTCGGCGCTGGTGCTGCACTCTACACGCTCCTCCGTGACGTTTCGCGACGAATCATCCGGCGACACCGGAGAACAAGGGAGATCACGATCGGCGCTCTCGTCCGCTTCCGCGGCGCAAGCGCGCGCATTCGTTGACGTTGGCTCTTCTGAGCTAGACTTCGAAGCCACGGGTCGTCCGT
>PLIR01000401.1 GCA_003139415.1 Myxococcales bacterium
ACGCGAAGCTGTCTCGAGGGATCCAGGTTAATCCGGTACGAGAACTTCGTCCCCTGGGGCAGATCCTCCACGAGGACGTGCTCGTCGCTCTTCTTCGCCTCGGGCGTGGGCCGCACCTGCGCGACAAGCTTGCCCGTCTGGGCCCCCTTCGAGAACTTGTACACGAGCTTCAGGAGTGGTTCGGACTTGATGCCGTCCGTTCCGTCGTCGTGAATCTGCCCGACGGTCAACCGGCCGGTTCCTGGCACCTGGGTGATGGCGAGGTCGGCCGTCAGGGTCGCCGGGCCGTCCGCAAGGTGCCAGTTGACGAGGCTACCGCTCGGATCCGTCTCGCGAAGCTCGCTCCGAGGATAGTGGGTACCCTTGGTCGTCACGCCCGTGACTGGGCACCAAAAGACCAGTGCGCCACGGTCGTTGAAAAAGAAATANNGCGGTCGGCGGGGCCGACGGCGCAGCGGATACCACCGATGGGGCGGTGTTGGCGACGCTTGGCGCCGCCGGCGATGCGGTCGGGTCAGGCTCCGCCGGAGCAGCCGCGGGCGAAGGCCCGCNNCGTCGTCGCGCCGACCGACCCGGTGGGTGCCGGCGGTGGCCGTTCGGTTCCTTCGCAGGCGGGACTCTCCAAGACACCCAGAGCGGCTACGAAAAGCAGACCGAGTCGATTCATGGCGATGCTCCGTCAAGGGCTTTTACGATCCATCCCTCTCGCTGTCATCCTGTCCCTCTCGCTGTCATCCTGAGCGATGCGAAGGAGCCNNTGGGGTCCTTCGGTCGCTTCGCGCCCTCGGGATGACAGCAACGTAACGTTTGATCTCTTCTCGACGACGGCCCCTAATTCGCGGGGGTGACCGAGACGATGTCCATCTGGATGAACTGACCGTCGTACGCCAGCGGATAGGGCGGGACCCCCGGGACGAGGATGGGGCCTCCGTCGACCGCGCTGTTGTTGGTGATTTCCTCGTTGTCGATCGCGTTCGCGCTCAGCGTGACGGTCGCGCCGGCGTTCATGGGGATCGAGGCCTCGTAATCGAGGGGCCACGTGTTGGTGATGTTCGACGAGCCCGCGTTCAAGAAGTACGTCTGCGGCGGGTCGCTGATCTGGAGCTCGTAGATGTTGTATCCGTCGCCGGCCGGCGCGCCGCCCGTCACGAAGAACTGCGGATTGCTACCGCCGTCGGGGCCCTCGGCGATGGCGTTGCCCGCGTCGTCGGCGTCATACGATTTTTGCTCGACGACGCCGCGGAACAGCAGCGTCACGAGGTACGTCTCCTCGGAGAGGCCGCTCAGCGTCGTCGAGAGCACCTGCTGGTCGCTGCCGTCGACTTCCGTCAGGCACACGTTCGTGCTGTAGGGGCCCGTGCAGGGCAGCTGCCACCGCAGACCCTCGAGGTTGCCCGCGACGTTCTGGCACAGGCCGCTCGAGCAGAGCGCGCCGGCTTCGCAGACGGTGCTGCACGCGCCGCAGTTGCCCGGGTCGGTGCTCGGGTTCACGCAGGAACCGCCGCACGAGATCCCGGAGGCGCCGTCGCCGAGGGCGCAGGCGGTGGGCCCGTCCGCGCCCGCATCGCTCGACGCCTCGACGACGCCACCGTCGTTCGCGCCCGTCGCGTCCGCGGCCGTCCCTGCGTCGAGGGTGGTGGCTTCCGGAGTCGCGTCGCTCGCGCCCGTTCCAGTCGGCGTGCCCGCGTCTCCGATGGCGTGCGTCGGCGAGGAGTTCCCGCAATTGTCGCACCCGACAGCGGCCGCCGGCATGCCAAAGGCGATCGCCGCCAGACCGACCAAGCCCCGCCTCCGTGACCGCCTCGCAAGCTCCATGGCCGTTTGCATACACCGGTTCCCACCGCGCGTGGCGAGAACCTGCGAAGGTTGGCCCGGCAACCGAGATCGAGGATCGTCAGTCGCCGTCGGCGGGCGCCAGCGCATCGGTGACGACGTCGGGCAGGCCGCTGTCCGCCACGCCGCTGTCCGCCGCGCCGTCCACCTGGGTGTTGGTAACGACATCGGACGGGGCGTCCGTCGCGCCGTCCGCGGGGCCCCAAAACTGCGCGTCTTCGATGTCGTCGGGCAGGCCGTATGCCGTGAGGCCACCCGCCGGGCTGCTCGTCGGGAGCCACTGCCAGCCGGCGCCGGCGAAGACCATCCCGTTGGCTACGGAGACTCCGGCCGCGGCGGTCGTCGCCGTCTCGTTCATCAGCAGATCGTTCCACAGCTCGTCGCCGGTGTCGGCGTCGAGCGCGTGAATCTTTCCGTCGAGCGTCTCGAAGAACATCACGCCATTGGCGATGGCGATGCCGCCGAACGCGCCCGGCGTCATCGGGACCTGCCAGTCGATGTTGCCCGTCGCGCCGTCGAGGCAGAAAGCGACGCCGGAGGCCGGGCCGTTCGTGCCGTAGTTCCCCTTGGAGCCGTTGTTCGAATAGACGTAGATCTTGCCATCGGCGACGGCGGGCGACGCCATGACGCCGCCGGTCTGTCCGCCCGGCGTGAGCTCCTGCGACCAGAGGAGCTTTCCGGTGCTGCGATCCATCGCCTTGAAGTGGCCCCCCTTGTCGCCGGCGCCGATGTAGTCCTGCGAGCCGATGGTGTAAAGGACGGGGCTTGCGCCGACGTCGTAGTCGTCGCCGTTGGGCATCGTCATCAGCGTATAGATGTCGTCGGCCGTGTACTGGTAACCCCACTTTATGGCGCCCGTCGTGTAGTCCAGGGCGACCACGCTGTCGGAGTAAGGGCTCACCGGCGCCGTGTAGCCCTGGCCCACGCCGATGAACATCCAACCGCGTGTCGTGTCGACGGCGGCCGAGCCCCAGACCGAGCAACCGAAGCCGGACGACGCGTCGTTGCCCCCGCACAGGTAGGTGGTCCATTCGACCGCACCGGTCGTCGCGTTCACGCCGACGACGTTGCCCTTGAACGTGAAGTTGGCCGCCGTGAACACCTGGAACGAGCCGACCCCGATGAGCATCGTGTTCCCGACCACGTTCGGCGACGACCAGAGGACCGTGTTCTGCTGCGACCCGATCTCGTGGCGTAGGTTCCACAACGGTTGCCCGCTGGATCGGGAGACGCCGTAGACCTCGTTGTTGGCGCCGCCGATGTAGACCGAGTCCGCCGTCACGAACGGCGAGTCGTTGACCTGCGCGGGGAGTCCCACCGTCGAGCTGGCGACCTGCGTCGTCCACACCTTCGAGCCGTCGGTCGCGTTGACCGCATGCAGCATTCCGCCCCAGTCGCCGAAGTACACGACGCCGTCGACGACCGCCGGCGTGCTCGTGACGCCGAGGGCAGTGATGCCCGTCGAGACGGTGTCCCATTTGCGCACCAGCGCGCCGACGTTGCTCTTGGTGATGATCGATTCGACCGCGTTGTACCGGGTGTTCTGCCCGTCGTGCCCGTACGAGGGCCAGTCCGACACCGGCGTGCTTCCTGAGTCCCCTGGCGCGCTCGAATTGCCGCCATTGCCACACGCGACGAGCGGCAGGGCGAGGGAGCCCAGCGCGAAGAAACACCTGAGTCGAAACGTCTTCATGGCCGGATCCCTAGGGCGCGGGGGGGCCGACGCGGCCGCTCGCTAGCGCGCGGGCACTGTAGATCCGAAGAGCACCGCGGTTTTTGGTCGTCTCGTGGGCAGTCGGTTGGCAAGCACCCGGCGGTTGGTGGTACGCGCGCCCATTGGCCGGACATTTTCACCACGAGCGCACCGCCGCCATGCCGGAAGCATGCCGGAATGACGATCCGCACCGCGGAGCCACCGCTGGCGGCCTCGGCGGAGGGCCCGCCGTCATCGCCGTCGAGCAGGACCGATATAGTCCCGGCCGAGACCGATGAACCTCGCCAGCCTTGCGCTCCGCAACCTATCCCGCGACCGCGTCCGATCCGCCCTCACTTTGCTCGGCGTGGCCACGTCGATTGGCACATTTCTCCTGCTTCGAACCGTGATGTGGGCGTGGGAAACCGGCACCGAGTTCGCCGTCCGCGATCGCGTCGTCACCCGCCACAGGGTCACCTTCAGCTTCATGCTCCCCAAGCGCTACGTCGACGAGGTACGCACGGTGCCCCACGTGAGGGCGGCGACGTGGGCGACCTGGGCCGGCGGAAGAGACCCGCGGCACCCGCGGGAGTTCTTCGCGACGTTCGCGGTGGACCCGGAGTCGTACTTCAACATCTACAGCGAGGTGATCGTCCCGCCCGAGCAACTCGCCGCCTGGAAGCGGGATCGCGGGGGCGCCATCGTAGGCGACGTGCTCGCGAGACGACTCGGCTGGAAGGTCGGCGACACTCTCACCCTCGAGAGCACCCTGTATCGCGGCACGTGGCCATTGACGATCGACGGCCTCTACACGACGCCCACGCGATCGGTCGACCACTCGGCCCTCGTCTTTCACTGGAGCTACTTCAACGACCAGCAGCCCGCCGCGCAGCGCGACGGCGTCGGCGTCGTCGTTAGTCGCGTGGATGATCCTGCGCGATCGGCGGAGGTGGCCCTCGCGATCGACCAGCGCTTCGAGGACCGTGACACGCCGACGCGATCGCAAGACGAGCGCGGGTTCAACGCGTCGTTCCTGGCGCTCTTCTCGGGGATCCTCGGCGTCACCGACGTCGTCTCGGTGGCCATTCTGGTCATCATGGCGCTCATCCTGGGCAACACGATCGCGATGGGCGTCCGCGCGCGCACCAACGAGTATGGCGTGCTGCGGGCGATCGGCTTTCGGCCGGTGCACGTGGTGCTGTGGATCGTGGGCGAGGGCGTCGCCCTCGGCGCGGCGGGCGGCGCGCTCGGCGCAGCGCTGACGGTGCCTTTTATCAATCTGGTCGTCCGCCGCTTCGTCGAAGACAACCTCGGGACCTTCTTCCGGGACTTCCGAGTCGTTCCGGCCAACGTCGTGTTGGGCCTGGTTCTCGCGGCGACCCTCGGCGGGATCGCGGCCCTGCTCCCGGCCTGGCGCGCCGCGCGGCTCGAGGTGGTCGACGCCATTCGACGCGTGGCCTGATCGGTTCACCCGCCCGTTTCATGAATATTTCTCGACGACGCACGGGCGCGTTCGCCCGGCACGTCGCCGTCCCACTGAGTATTGACGCATCCGCGGGCCCCATCGTAAGGAGCGAATGGGTCGACAGCCCGAGGGCCAAGCGATGTCAGTCGTCGAACAGCAAGCGAGGGGCGCGGAGACGAGCAGCCTGGCCCTGCGCGCTGCCTTGGACGCGCCGCCCGGACACTGGTTTTTCGGGCATCTCCCGGACATGAAGCGGGACCTGCTCGGCTTCTTCTCGATGTGCGAGCGTGACTTCGGGCCCGTCGTTCCTCTGCGCCTCTATGCGGTCCCCTTCTATCTGGTGAACGACCCGGCGCTCATCCAGGCTGTCCTTTTCGCGGACCCCTCGAAATTCGTGAAACCGACGGCCTTCAAGGCGGTAAAGCCGATGTTCGGCGATGGGCTCCTCACGTCGGAGGGGAGCTTCTGGCGCAAGCAGCGGGCCCTCATCCAGCCGTTCTTTCACAAGCAGTGCATCGATCGGTACGCCGACGTCGTCGTCCGCAGCACGGCGGCGCTGATGGAGCAGTGGTCCCTAGCCGAGTCGCAAGACGCGTACGAGGACCTGAGCAACGTCACCCTCGACATCGTCTCTCGCACGCTCTTCTCCGGATCCGACATCGGCGAGGGGCGAGCCGCGGTGCTTGGGGCCGCGCGCGGTGTTCAAGATTTCTTCCTCCGCTGGCGCCGGCACTACATGCCGGTGATCCCGTGGCTTCCCTTTCCCGCGCAGCTGCAGCTGCGGCGCGCCGTGCGCGAAGTGGACCGCGTCATCTACAAGCTGATCGACGCCCGCCGCGCGAGCGGAGAGCGCGGCAACGACATGATGTCGCTCCTGCTCGACGCGGCGGACGCCGAGGGCCAGACGATGTCGAGCCGTGCGGTCCGCGACGAGCTCGTCACGATGTTCCTCGCCGGCCACGAGACGTCGGCCGTCGCCATGTCATGGGGCCTCTACGAGCTCGTATCCAGTCCACGCGTGACGGCCAAGCTGCGGAGCGAGATGGCCGCCGTCCTCTCGGACCGCGATCCGGCCGTCGAGGACCTGCCGCGGCTGCCGTACCTCGACCAGGTCGTGAAGGAGGTCATGCGGCTTTACCCGAGCGCGTACAACATCGGCCGCGTCGCCACCGAGACGTGCAAGGTCGGCGACACCACGGTGCGTCGCGGGGCCAATGTCATCATGTGCCAGTGGGCCGTGCACCGCTCGCGCCGCCACTACGACGATCCGGACGCGTTCGTTCCCGAGCGTTGGGACACAGAGCGCGCGCGCAAGATGCCCAAGTTTGCGTACTTTCCCTTCAGCGGCGGCCCGCGCAACTGCATCGGCGCGCAGTTCGCGCTGCTCGAAGCAAAGCTCATCTTGGGGACGCTCATCCGGCACTTCGACATCGAGCTCGAGCCGGGAGAACGGCCGACGGTCGATGCGGCGCTCACGCTGCGGCCTTCGCTAGGTATGAGGGTTCGCGTGCGGCGTCGCTTCTCGTCTTAGTGGCGTCGCCGCGCTACTGAAACGTCCGACCGGGAGCGGCGCTTGGCGCGTGCCTGGCCCATCCCGGATCGCCCTCCACGTTGGGATCGCCGAAGCGGGCAAAGCGCGTCCAGGCGCGACGTACCTGGCGACCGAGGAGGTCGACGCGATCCCATGGCGTCTGGCCGAGCATGGGAGCATCGCGCCACGCCGCCTCGTTGCCGAACACGAAGGGGAGGTCGATCGTGTGGCAGGCGCCGAAAGCCTCTCGCTCCGGCGCCCACTCGAACGCGTACACGTAGACCGAGGCGCCCGCCGCCGCCTGCTTGTCGGCAAGACGATGCGCGGGCGTCGTGAAGACCCGGTGCGTGACCGCGGACGTGACGGCACCCACGAGCGCCTGGCCGATGACCGCCGTGCGTCGGAGCCGGACGACGCGCGGGTTCAGGTCGAAGAAGGCGCGCATCTCGTCGCGCGTGGTGCCGATGAGCAGGTCCGCGCCTCGGTGCACGATGGCGTTGGCGACATCGGCTTGCGCCGGGGCGGGCAGGGGAGCGATGCCGGCGACGGGGCCGAAGATGGGAGCCGAGTTGAGTCCCCCGGGACCGGCGAGCTTCACGATGGCCGCTTGCTGCACCGAGAGGAGTCGTTCGACCGATGCCTTCTCCGGATCTTCCCCGCCGAGCAAGCCGCGGATCGTCCGGGCGACGCGGTCGGCGTGGGCCTCGGTCAAGAACCCGAGGCCAAGGTGTCCGCTCTGCACGATGGCGCGACGAAAGAGCCCCCGGGTCGCTTCGGTCGCCATGCACGCCGCCACCGAATGGCCTCCCGCGGACTCGCCGAAGATCGTCACCTGATCCGGATCGCCGCCGAAGTCCGCGATGTTGCGCTGGACCCAGCGAAGCGCCGCGATCTGATCCATCAGGCCGAGGTGCCCCGACGCGATCCCCGGGATCCGCAGGTAGCCGAAGACGCCGAGCCAGTAGTTGACGTTGACGACGACGACGTCGCCCTCGGTGACGAGCGCGTCGGCCCGGTACCATTCGTTGGAGCCGGACCCGATGATGTAAGCGCCCCCGTGAAACCACACCATGACGGGCTTCGGTCGCTCGCTCGTGCCCTTGGTGGTCACGCTCAGCGTCAGGCACGACTCGGCTTGCGCAGACGGCGCGGAATCGCCCATGACGGCCGAGAGTCGCGACGGTGACTGCGGGCAAATCGGCCCGTGACGGCTCGCGTCGCGCGTGCCCGACCACGGCGTCGGCGGTCCCGGCTCACCGAACCGTCGCGCCTCGGCGTAGGGGATGCCCCGAAAATGCAGCAGGTCCCCGATTCGAACGCCCTCGAGCGTTCCGCCCTCGACGGATGCGACCGGCCTCACGCGTTCGAGGTTGTACTAACCGATCGCCTCATCGTGCAACGTGCTTCGATAGATCGCGACGTCGCCCGAGGGCGCCGCCTCGAGCGTCAGCCAGGGGCACGCCAACGGACCCAGACCGACGCAGCAGAGGCGAATCATCCTGGTGCGCGCGATGGGTTCGAGGTCCGAAACCACCTTCGCCAGGCGATCTCCGCTGAACGGACAGTACAAAAAGAAGACCGAGCCGGCGTTCAGGGATCCGGTGAGCTTTGTCGCATCGCCTTCGATGCACGTCACGCGTGAGAGGAGCAGTCGCGTCACGAGATCGCGTGCGGCGAGCACGAGCCCGGGCTGAATCTCGATGCCAATGACGTCCGCCCCGGTGAGCAGGTGCACCAGCGCCGCGGTTCGTCCTGCTCCCGAGCCTACGTCGACGAATACGTCCGCGGCGCATACGTGCCCTGCCTCCACCACCCGAAGCAGGGCATCGATCGAACAAGGTAGATATGGGACGCAGCCTCTTGGAAGCTCCGGACCATCGTCAGGAAGCTCGCCGAGGCCGAGCACCCGATCCAGCCATGCCTCACGCTCCGCGGGCCGGATGCTCAGCAGGGCCGCGCGAAACGACGATGGATCGTGGAGTCCACCCTCGATCCGCGAGCGAACCGTCTCGGCGCTGTCGATGGGACCCTCGCGCATCCTGGGAAGTCTCTCGCCGAATGGCGCGCGAGGCCACGGTTGCTCTTAGGCGTGGGCTTCGCGATGCCGGTGGGAGGGGGTCACCGGCTCTTCGAGCAGGTCGGCGAACAGGGCGCGGTAATGGACCACGGCCTGGCGCAGCTCCTCGGTGTTGGCCGGATCGTTGGCCACCGACGTCGAAAGGGCGCGTGCCGCGCGGTAGTGTTGCACGACCCCGGCATGGTCCACCGAGAGGTCGGCGAGCCGCTGATCGAAGTCCTCGGTCGGGTAGCCACGCGCTCGCATGACCTCGTTGATGAGCGAGTTGGCCGCAGCGACCGCGCCGAGCGGATCGTCCACGAACCTGCCCTGGATGGTCGTCCAGTGCGATGCAAAGCGCGCGCGTTCGGCGTCACTCAGCTCCGACAGCTTGAGGTGCCCTACGCGGCGCTCGCGTGCCGCGAGGGCGCGGTCGGCACGGGCGGCGCTTCCGTATTGGGCGACAGCTTGGTCGTATTCCGGACCGAAGCGCTGCCGTAGCTCGGCATGGCGCAGGCGCGTGCGGCGGCGGGTCGCGATGGCCGCGCCGATCAGAACCGCCGCGGCGGCGAGCGCCACGAGGATCCCCACTAATGTGGCATCTGTCATTGAAGTATTCGTCATGGTCGATGTCCTTCCTTCGCGTCCGAGAAGGCGACCGCCGATGCGGTAGGGCTGCCCGTTGCGCACGAGCCGTCAGTGGCAACCCGTGTGCCATGAACACGAAAGGATGTGCTGACCGGGCTTTCCTTCGAGCAGATCGAGAAGAAATGGCGAAGCCCGGGCGGACCCTCGAACCGCTCTTCTCCACACCTCGGCGACATCGGGCGGCAGCGGGCGAGGCGTTCCGCGACGCTGGGACCGAACGTGCATGGCGCTCGATGGCAGGGTCTCGACGGGCTACGCGGGCCCTGAGCGTCCCTCGGCCGCGACCTTGTACGTACGCCAACAGGGCACGCACCGCCACTTGACGAGGATGCTCGCGTCCCCGTTCGCGTGACGAGTCATGCGCCAACTGAATGGTCGGCCGATAAGCGCGTAGTAGGAGTCGATCTCGGGCGCTTCGGCAGCACAATCGGCGCACGTCGGGCGCGTGAACGTGCCGAATGTCCCTAAGTCCCAGTCCATCCGCACCGTACATTGTAGTCACCCCGAACGGCCGAGGGCACTTTTCGCCCGGCTATTTTATGAATGTGCCGGGCCCATCCACGTTCGAACTCGAAAAGGCGCCTCGTTTATCGCGCAATGGCGCAATCGTCGACGCTCGACCTCATGCGCAAACACGTGCATGCGCGCGGTCTGGTGGCCGAAGTGCGGTTTGCTGCGACCAAAGGCCAGCGCTACCGCTCCTCGTTGATTGAGAATGAGTACTGTGTGCGTGATGGAGCGCTCGATAGTCGGCGAAAACGATGTCCGCGTTTTCTACGACAACGCGCTCCACTGTTATCAAGCGATCATGGGCGATCGCTGGCACCACGGCGACCCCGAGGCAGAAGCTAGCGGCCTCTCCGTTGTAGAAGCTTGTGAACGCCTCGAAGAACGGGTGGTCTCGGTCGCGCGCCTCGAGCCAGGCGGGCGGGCGCTCGACTTCGGATCCGGAATTGGGGGCCCCACGCTCCACATGGCCAAGGTTTCCGGGGCGTCGTTCGTGGGCGTGACGAACAACGAGGCTCTCAATCAGCGAGCGCGGGAGAAAGCCGTCGAAGCCGGCCTGTCCGACAGGGTCTGCTTCCTTTCGATGGGGGACACCGACTACAAGAACCTCCTCGCCTTCGCGGATGCGAGCTTCGACGCCGTCACGTTCTACGAGTCCGTCTGCCACCTCCCGGACAAGGCAGCGTTCTTCCGCGCGGCCTTCCGGGTCCTCAAGCCCGGCGGGCGCCTGGTCGGCACCGACTGGCTGCAGAGGCCCTTCGGCGACTTTCGCACGGAGGAGCAGATCATGACGCTGATCGAGCCCGTGAACGCCTTCATTTGCCTGCCCGGTCTGGGCACTGTCGAAGGTTACCGCGGCATGATCGAGGGCGCTGGCTTTCGCGTCGAGTCCGCTGCGGACATGTTCGCGAATACGAAGTGCTGGGGGAGCACGCCGACCACGCAAAGAGCCCAGTGGCTCGAATACCAGGGTCCCGCCGGCGAGATGTTTCGCAACGGCAAAGTCGCGCTCGATGCCGCGCGCGCGGCGGGCGTGTTCACCGTGGGGATGTTCGCGGCCGCCAAACGCTCGTGAGCCTTGCCATGAACCAGACCGTGGCCATCGGTTCGCCAACGCTGCTCGACCTCGGGACGGGGCGGCTCACGGCGCTCTGTCGGGCGCTCGACTTCGACTCCGTGCAGACACGGGCGGCCACCGGGGTCTTTCGAAGACTCGCGGGGACGTGGGGTGCAGGGTCGACGGATGAGCCGCCACGGTGGCCGTCGGACGTCACCGACGACCACACGCCGTTCGAGTTTTCAGTCGCCATCGACGGCGCGGCGTCAGAGGTTCGATTCTTGATCGAGGTGCAGGGCGTGGTCCCGTCGATGGACGCCAATTGGGAAGCCGCGCGCAGCATGACCTTTCACCTCGCGGAGGAGTTCGGCGCCGACATCGAACGCCTTTCCGCGATTGAAAGCCTCTTCGAGCCCACGGCACGATGCCCGCGCTTTGGCATGTGGCACGCCGTCTGCGTCCGGCCCGGCAGCGCCCCCCACTTCAAGATCTATCTCAACCCGCAGGCACGCGGGAAAGCCGAAGCCTGGAGCGTCGTAGCCGACGCGATGACCCGCCTCGGTTTCCGCGCGGCGCTTTCGCACTTGCCGCTCGCCGACGAGAAAACCGAGCCCTGCTACTTCTCGCTCGACTTGTCCGCCCGAGCGCAGGCGCGCATCAAAGTGTATTTTGCCCATCACGACGCGACCTCCGCGCAAGTCGAGGAGGCGATCTCGCAGGCTCGAGGGTACGCAGCCGGCCGTGCGTCGGACTTCTGCACGCAGATGGCGGGGTTCGATGGCCCTTTTACCCGCCGTCCAGTGCTCACCTGCCAGTCGTTTGTCGAGGGGAGCGCGACGCCCTCGTCTGCGACCGTGCACTTTCCGGTGCGTAGCTACGTGCATGACGATCGCGTCGTCGAGGAGCGCGTGCTCGCCTACATTCATCGAGGCGGCGCATCGACGTACGGGCGCGCCCTGAAGGCGTTCGCACGGCGGCCGCTCGCGGAGCGGGGCGGCATGCAGACGTACGTGTCGCTTCGGGTCGAGGGACAACGGCTCACCGTCTACCTTGCCCCCGAGGCGTATACCGCCGCTTCCACCAGAGAATGCCTCGGGCTCGGATGACGAGGCTAACCCGTCAGGAGGCTCCACGATGCAACGGGTCCTGACACGGCTGGACGAGAAGACGAAGGAATTCGCGGGGCACCCGTTCTTCGAATATCTGCGCGACACGGGCGTCGACCCCCGAAGGAGGCTCTCCTTCGCCCCGGCTCTCGCGCACTTCGTGATGACGTTCGCAGACTTGTATCGGTTCGTGTTTCGACAGGAACCAGCCGGCGACAGGGTGCAGGAGATCGTGAATGCGCACACCTACGAGGACGGCGGACACTGGCAGTGGTTTCTCGCCGACCTCCGAAAGCTCGGGCAAGATCCGCAGATGGCCTACAGCGACGCCATTCGCTACGCCTGGAGCGAGGAGACCCAAAAGCAGCGTCTGCTTTCGTATCGCCTATGTCGCCTCGGTTTCGGGGCGAGTTCCACGCATAAACTCGTCCTCGTCCACTGCATCGAAGCCACGGGCACCGTGACTTTGCGCTGTGTCAGTCTCGTCGGAAGCGAGATCGCGCGGCTCAGCGGCGAAAAACTCGTCTACTTCGGCGCGCACCACTTCGAGACGGAGGCGAACCATACGCTGGAGAAGGACGACGCGCGCGAGCTTATCCAGGGCCTGAGTCTCGAGGCGGAGCTCTCTCGAGAGCTGGTGCTGCTGGTCGACGAAACCTTCGCGCTGTTCGGAGCGACCGCCGACGAGATGCTCGTATTCGCCCGTAGCGGCAAGGGAATTGCCCGCACCGTTGACTCGCCCTAGGGGTGGACTTACAGTATTTCGGGGAATTCAAGAAAGGTGGGCGGCGTTGCGACCTGTTTGTACGACGCCACCGAGAGAATTCTGTTTACGAGCCATCCCGAGCCCGTCGTGTTGTCGACCCGCGAGGAGATCGAGATTTATTTCGACCACGGAGTTCGATTTTGGCGTCGGAACTGCGGCGGGCACAAGGTGTACATCCTTGTGGACTACAAGAATCTGACGGCCGAGTTGAACGAGATCGAGTTCTATGCCGAGCAGGTCAATCGCATCGTAACCGAGTGTGCGATTACGATCGTTCGCTACAACGGGGACCTTTTGCAACGTATGGCGGGTCGGATGACCGCGATCAAGCTGCACACGCCCTCGAACATGTATCCGACGAGGGAGGCCGCTCTTGCCGTCGTTCGCGGCCTGAAAGCGGGCACCGTCCAGATGAGACCTCTCGTGGGAGTCTGATCGCAACGGCCTACGTAGAAGCGCTGAGAGGTCGCAGCGGCTATGGTGACGATCGCGAGCGACACGCGTCGACGGCTCCCGAGCAGCAGGTGTCGTCGACGTCCCGGGCGATCTCGTCCGCCGCCTCGGTGAGCGCCTCCGCCATCGAGGCGACGAAGCTGTCGAATCGGTAGTCGGCCACGGACTTCGAGACCATCACGGTCCGCTCGAGGAGAACGCGATCGGTCGAGAGGACGACCCGAAGGGCCAATCGCGCCGCGTGCGTCGCAGGCGCCTTGACCTCCTCGAAGTCGATGACCTCGACCGACAGCGTCGGGGCCGTGTCCGTCATCGCGCGACGAAAAGGGCCCTCTTCGAAGAGCGCGCGCCCCACCGCTCGCCGAACGTACTGTTCCGGGCGCTCGGTCCAGCGAAGGCCATCGTAGTAGCCAATCTCGTAGAGGCCGTCTCCGTGTGCGATCCTCCCGCGGTCACGCACAGTGCGGCCAGCGTGGCTCCGGCGCTCTCGGCGATCTTGTCGCGATGGAGGGTGCCCACGATCCGATTGAGACCAAGGAGAGTGTCCTTGGCTTGCCCGAGCGCCAGCGCCATGTTCTTTCCCCCGCCCCCTCGCTCAAGATCGTCGACGATGCGGCCGACGCCGTCCACGACGACCGTCGCGCGTTCCGCGAGCGTGTCGAGGCGTTCCATGGCTTTGGAGACCAGATCCTCCAGGCTCTTCGTCAGGCTCGTCGCGGCAGCGATGTAATGCGGCATCGGCGGGAACGAGAGGACCGGAGGGGGGTTTGCCTTCGGATCGAAGAAGTCGACTTCGACGTGCTTGGTCCCCGTCAATCCCTGCGAGCCGAGCTGCACGCGCAGATCGCTCGGAGGCTCGGGAAAGACGTGCGTTCTCGCAAACTCGCCCCGCGGCACGAGGCCAAGCTGCTCCGTCGACTGGACATCGACGTCCATTCGCACTGCCACCAGGCGACGATCGGGCGCGATCGTGATCTCGCCGACGCGCCCGATGCCCACCCCTCGGAAGGTCACCGGTGCGCCGACGTCGAGGCCTTGCACCGATTCGTTGAAGTACGTGAAAAAGGGCACGGTCGTACGTTGCGATCGTGTGGCGCCCAGCCCGACCGCGAGCGCCAGTGCCGCCGAGAAGCCCAGTACGACGAAGAGCCCAATCTTCGAGTAGTTCGCGCGGGTGGTCACGGGCGCTCTGTTCCTTTCGACGGGGGATTGAAGAATTCGCGAATACGCGGTTCGTCGCTGACGCGTAAGGCGCGCGGGTCGCCGATGGCGAGGACCCGCTTGCTGCTCCTGTCGAGGAGGAGGCAGCGGTCGGCGATGCGGAAGATACTCGCGAGCTCGTGGGTCACCATGAGAACCGTCAGGTTGCTGGACCGCGCGAGCGTCAGGATGAGATTGTCGATCTCCAGCGCGGTCACCGGGTCGAGGCCGGCGCCGGGCTCGTCGAAGAAGACGATGGGCGGATCGAGGGCGAGCGCCCGCGCGATGGCCGCTCGCTTCGTCATGCCTCCGGAGATTTGCGCGGGCAGCTGGTCGGCCGCGCTCGCGAGGCCCACGAGCTCCAGCTTCGCGCTGGCGATCACGTCCACGTCGGCGATCGGCAGGTCCGTCCACTCCTCGAGCGGGAGCGTGACGTTCTCGAGCACGGTCATCGAGCCGAAGAGCGCGCCGCCCTGAAACATGACCCCGAACGGCGGGAGTCCCGCATCGAGGTCGGGGGGGCCGCGCCCGGCGACGTCGATCTCGCCCTTCATCGGCGTTTCGAGGCCGACCAGATACCGCAAGAGCGTCGACTTTCCGGACCCGCTGCCTCCGAGAATGGCGAAGATCTCGCCCCGCGGGACGCTGAATGTGATGCCCTCGACCAGGGTGACGTCGCCCCGGCCGATGGTCAGGTCGCGCACCTCCACGGCGGCGCCGGCAGGACCGGGGAGGCGCGACGCGACTGCCTCGCATCTCATGAAAGACCGTAAGCGCGGTAAAGGACGGTGATGCACGCGTCGAGCACGACGATGGCGAAGAGCGACGTGACCACCGCGGAAGTCGTGCGCTGCCCCACCCCCTGAGGGCCGCCCGACGCCGCGAATCCCTGTTCGCACGCGATGAGGCCGATCGCGAGCGCGAAGGCCAGGCTGAGGATGACGCCCGACTCGACGTCCCAGGGAGTCAACGTCGACCGCAGTTCGTTGAAATAGCCCCGAGGCGTCAGGCCGAGGCTGGTCACGGCGACGACCAGGCCGCCGCACATTCCGACGATATCGGCGAGCAGCGTCAGCGCGGGGAGGGCTACCAGAAGGGCGAGAAGGCGAGGCATGACGAGCCAGCCGAATGGTTCGAGACCGAGCGTCCGGAGCGCGTCAATCTCCTCATCGACCTTCATCGCGCCGAGCTCCGTCGTGTAAGCCGCTCCCGAGCGCCCGCAGAGAATGACGGCGGTCATGAGCGGCCCGAGCTGCCGCGTCATTCCGATACCAACGAGGTCGGAGACGTAGATGTTCGCCCCGAACATCGACAGCGCTCGCGCCGCCATGTACCCGAGCACGAAGCCGATGAGGAAGTTGATGACGAGTACGATGGGGACGGCGTCCGCGCCGGCACGCTCCACCAGATAGGGCAGCTCGCTCCAGTGGCCCCGGCGCGGGCGGCGAACGACGCGCACCGCGGCGATCGCCAGCTGGCCCGTGAAGGCGAGGATCGACGTCAGGTGCCCGACGTCGATGACCGCGGCCCGCCCGACGTGGCAAAGCAGCTCCTCCGGCGACCGGGCCTTGCGAGACAGCGGCCGGACGTCACCACGGTACAGGTCGACCAGCGCACCGAGGCGTTCGCCTCCCCGCACGTCCGCGCGAACATTGCGCGCGGCAAGGTCCGCTCGAAGCAGCGCGAGGAAACCGCCGTCGACCTCCGCGACGCCGGCGAGGTCGATCGTCGGCTGTTCGACGTGGGCCGTGGCCGTGCGAATCTCGGCGATGAGCGCGGGTGCTTCGCGCGTCTCCAGCCGTCCCACGAGGCTGACGCCGCCTTCGATGCGAGTGACACGCCATCCTCTACTGTTGGTGGTGGCCGGGTCGCTTGTATCCGCCGCGTCGCCAGCACTCGCCTGCGGGTCCACGTCATCCCGGGATGCATCGCCCGCGCCGTAACTGCAGACGACCTGATCGACGGGAGGTGCTGCTCGCACCGGGAGTCGTGCAGATGGCAACCGCGCCGATGGAGAGCCCCCCTCTTGACGCCCGCGGTCGAGAGATCGAGGACGGCGAGTGCCAGGCTGTCCTTGACCAGCGCGGTCCGAACCCTCGCCAGACGGGCTGCCTCGCGTGCCTCCTCGGCTTCGGGCGTGGAAGAGGGATCGGCGTGGGGGTCGGGCGCGTCTTCGAGAATGCCCGAGGGGGTTTCGTAGCGGCTTCTTGCGCTGCGACGCTCGTGCCTCAAGGTGCTGCGGACTGCCGCCATGAGATAGCGCGCGATGTCCGGGCCTTCGGCGGGGTTCCACGCGGCCCTGCCGTCGAGGAGCTGGGTGACCACCGCATGCACCGCGTCTTTCGCGCTGGAAGACGAGGCACCACGCGAGAGGACAAACCTCTCGAGCTTCGGAAGCAACCCCTTCCAGTCGGGCCGGGCCACGGCTTCGCGCTGCGCCTCGCGCAGACTTCGGTCCGGTGGCTCCCCCACGCCGACCGTCGCTAGCATCGGGGCGAAAAACACGCCCGCGAGTCGCAGCGGCCCTCGGGCGAGCCCAAGGGGTGCATCTTCCAGTGGGAGTCGTGCGTGAGCACGTCGGAGGGGAGCACCTTCTCGAGGAGCTCGCGCGCCTTCCGGAGCGAG